>JBFLZB010000042.1:3402-28752 GCA_040756475.1 Thermodesulfobacteriota bacterium | reverse complement strand
TCCGCGATCCGCCGCCTCGGTGGCGAGCGGGGTCCGGGAGCCCCTGCGCTTCGCCCCGCAATCCGCGCCAATTGGAGGATGCGCTCCTCACGGAATCGGTGCTCCTGGCTTCATCGGTTTCCACCGGCTGCGGCGGATCGGTCGATGCGGTACGGGGCTACGCTCCGGGGCTCCCGGACCCCGCCCCAGGATGAGGTGGTGGATTCTGGTGCTGCCACCCAGTTCACTTCCCCTGGAATGGGTTCCACCAGGGTTTGCGCTCTCCCGAGAGGCGGTATCCCCGCCCCCGGCTCTTGATGTCATTGAGCTCGTCTTCGAGCTCGATGATGCGCTTGTCGCGCTCCTGGAGCTGGGTTCGCAGGGCCTGGGCCTGCTCCTTGAGCTTGCGGATGACCGTGTCGCGCGGGTCGTGGATGCGGGTGGCCGCGGTGGGCGCGGGGGACTCGGGCTCTTCAGCCGGGGGGGCCTTGGGGGCCGCCTCGGCGGAGGGCCAGGAGAGGGAGTAGTGCTTGAGCCGCAGCAGGGCGTTGGCCGGGATGCGAAAGGTCTGGGCCGGTCCTACCGTCCAGCCGGAGCCCTCCTGTCCGCAGGGGTAGAGGCGAAACTGGCACGTGTCGAGGAAGCTGCGCAGGAACTGGAGGTCTTCCTGCTGGTCGGGGTAGAACCGCAGGTCGTAGTTCACCGGCTCCGAGGGGATGTCGTAGAGCAGCACCGAGAGGGCGATGCACCCGTCCTGCTCTCTCTCCAGCTCGATGCCCACTTCGGCCTTGAGGGCATTGTCCAGGTTGGGGACCTTGACCAGGAAGTGGGCCATTCCCGAACGGTCCAGGTCCCGCACCACGCTGTGCTCGGCGAGGGTTCTCGCCGCGGCGGGGTCCAGGCACCAGCGGGAAGCGGAGGGGTCGAGGTCAGGCGAGGTCATCGGGCTCGGAAGGCGCCGGCGGGGCTGGGTGCTGCCGCCGTCCGGGCCAGAGGAGGGGAATCAAGCTGGCGCTCAGGAGCACCGAACCCGCCAGGGCCAGCCCGGCGCCGGGGTCATACCTTATATCGAAGATCCCCACGGTATCAACGGCAATATCCCCCCAACGGAGCGGTGGCGCGGCGGGCAGCACGAGGGCCTGTCCCGGCGCGGGAGAGACCCAGAGGGGCCGGGGGCGTCCCGCGCCCTCCGGGTCCCAGGCCAGGCGCAGCGCGATACGGCGGTCCGGGGCGCGGGACCACTCTGCGAGCACGAGGGTCCCCTGGCCCAGGGGCATGGGCCGTCCCACTTCCGCCAGTCGCCGCTCCCCGTCGGGGAGCAGCAGATACCACCCGCGCAGGGTGGGTTGGGCTCCCTTGAGGTAGGCGGCCACCCCCTGGGCGTGCAGGGGTTGGTTCACCCGCACGGGCCCGCCCGCCAGCAGCTCCTCGCCGTCCCGGGCCTCCAGGCCGGCCTGGAGGAAGGTGGGGTAGCCCTGGGGGGCGAAATCCACCTGCACGTCCGATACGGTAAACGTCCAGCCCGGCCGCTCCTCCACCGAGAAGGATTGGCCCGGGAAGGCCGGGTGTCCGTCGGAGCGAAAGCCCGCCACCGCTCCCACCAGGTGGGCACCGAGCACCAGGAGGAAGCCCAGGTGGGCCAGGTGGGCGAAAGCAGCGCGGGCCGGGAGCCGGCCGTGGCGCCGGTGCCGGTCGAGCCGCTGGACCACGCAGACGCAGGTGTTCAGCGCCAGCAGCGCCGCCACGACGGCCATGGAGGCCACCCACCAGGCGGCTCCCGGCCGGGCCGCGCCCGCCGTGCGCAGCCACTCCAGGAGGACGCCGTCCTCGATGGACGCGTAGTCCTGGGGCCGAAACTGGATCGCCACCGAGCCCCAGGCCGAGAGGACCACGAGGACGGCTACCAGGGCCAGGGTGGTCTGGAGGGAGCCGAGGAGGCGAAGGACGGGGTTCATGGATTCTACCGTCTCAAAACTGGTGGGTGTTGCGCATGAGGAGCCCCACGCCCAGATAGGTAAAGAGCACCAGCCCCAGCCCCGCAAGGCTGGCCCATGCCTGGCGCCTGCCCCTCCAGCCGGCCATGTGGGGCAGGTGCACGAGGCCCGCGTAGTAGGTCCATACGATCCCCGACCAGAGCTCTTTCACGTGCCAGAGCCAGTAGGTGCCCCACGCCAGATACGCCCAGATGCCCCCGCTCACCATGCCCCAGGTGAACCAGGCGAAGCCCCACCTGTGGGCTCCCTCGAGCACGCGGCGGTTGTGCGGCCGCTCCCACCCGGCCAGGTGGGCCAGTGCCGCCGCCGCCCCCACGGCGAAACTCGCATAGGCGGCGAACGACGTGGCCACGTGGATCTCGAACCACCACGTCTGGAGCGCCGGCAGATTGGGTGCGGGCCGCGGGTTGGTGAAGGAAGAGACGACCCAGAGGCCTGCGGCGGCGGTCACGCACAGGCCATACACCCGCCAGTGCTCGCCCCGAAAGGAGGCCAGGGCCGCCGCCAGGACAAGCAGGATGCCGAAGAGGAGCGTGGTCTCGTGGAGGCCCGTGAGGGGAGGCCTCCCCGTCTGCAGGGTTCGCCACAAGCCCACCCCCAGGGCAGCCCCCACCGGGACCAGAGCGGAGAGCCGCGATGCACGACCCCTCGCGACCAGCGCGATGCCCCAGAGGACGGCCAGGGCCGCTGCCCCCCGCAGCGCCCAGGGATAGAGGGCGTCCACCTAGGCGAACTCCCGGCTCTGGCCCGGCGCCAGCACCACCACCTCCGCGCCGAGCCCCCGGGCCTTCTCGACGAAGCCGCGCGCGTCCTGCTCCAGCACGTCGAAGGTGGCGTAGTGCATGGGCACCACGTACCGGGGGTGGAGGAACTCCACCGCCTTGGCCGCGTCCTCCGGGCCCATGGTGAAGTTGTCGCCGATGGGGAGCAGCGCCAGGCCGATGTCGTTCATCTCCCCCAGGAGCTTCATGTCGTAGAAGAGCCCCGTGTCCCCCGCGTGGTACACGGTGAGGCCCCCCAGGGTCACGAGGAAGCCGCAGGGGTTGCCGGTGTACTCGGTGCCCTTGTCCACGAAGGCCGAGCCGTGGTGGGCGATGGTGAGCTTGACGCGGCCGAACTCGAAGCGGTGGCTTCCCCCGATGTGCATGGGGTGCACCGTGGCCCCGCGCCGCTGGCAGAACATGGCGAGCTCGAAGGGGGCGACGATGGGGGCCCGGTAGCGTTTCGAGAGGTCTACGGCGTCGCCCAGGTGGTCTGCGTGCCCGTGGGTGACCAGGACCGCGCTCAGCCCGGGGAAGCCCCCGGCCGGAGCGTTGCTCTTGGGGTTTCCCGAGAGGAAGGGGTCCACGATGACCCGGTGGGTGCCGTCCTCCAGCAGGAAACAGGCGTGGCCGTAATAGGTGGTCCTGAGCATGGCGGCGTCTCCGGCTGTTTTCTCTATGTATTTGAAACTATTAACGTTTCGAGTTGCGCACAAGGGGAGTGCAACCCGGTCTGGAGCCCGGAGCGCTGCGGGTTCCCGGGGGTTGTCCCCAGGGTCATCCACAGGTTTTCCCCAGAGGCCTGTGGAAGGGGGTGCCCCGATCACGGAATCTGGTAGCCCACCCACGCCAGCCCCTGGGTGTGGCCGAGCCAGCGGGCATCGCCGCCGCTGCTCGCCTTGCCCCGAACCCAGTTGGAGCGCAGTTCCGCCTGGAGGAAGAAACGGTGCCCGAGGGGCAGCTCGGCCCCTCCCCCCACCGAGACCCCGGGTCCCCCGTACTGGGCCTCCCGTCCCCGCTCGTCCACCTCGGCCTGGTAGCCTCCCGCCCCGGCCTGCACGAAAGGGGACCAGGTCTGCCTGGGGAACCACCACCGCCCTAGGAGCTGGAGGGAGGAGAGCCGGGCGCCGGAGTTCCCGCTGGGCGCCCCCCGGTGCCAGGAGTTGGAGAAATCCAGCGCCAGGGAGAAGCGCGGCGTGTAGTACACCTCGGGCAGCTCCCCTTCTATCTCATTGCCGCCTGAGCCGCAAGGCGCATACGGACGCGGCGGGGCGGCTGGACGGCTTTGCGGCCGGACCGGACACACGCGAAGCGAACCGCGACGCCTCGATGGGCTGAGGCAAAGACTCTTTGGAGTATACTGGTGCGGACACGCGCCACTTCCCGGGAGACACCCCATGCACCGACCCCCGAGACCGTGCCACGCCCTGACCGCCCTCGCGTGCGTCTTGATCCTCTGGGGTTGCGCCGGGAGCCGGCTCGATGCAAGCCGCGCCGAGCCCGGGCTCGATCCGGCGGTGGCCGCCGCGGACCCGGAGCGGGCGCGCGGCCGGTTCGTGCACTGGGGGGGCATGCTGGTGCAGGCGACCAACCGGGCCGACGGCACCGATCTCGAGGTGTTGGCCTATCCCCTCACCCGGGGTGGGGAGCCGCGCACGGGCCGGGCCCCCCTGGGGCGTTTCCTTGCCCGCCGGGACGCCTATCTCGACCCGGCGGAGTATGCTCCCGGGAGGATCGTGACGGTCGTAGGACCGCTGGAGGGCGCGGTCCAGGGCCGCATCGGGGAGGCCGAATACACCTACCCCCTGGTTCGGGCCGAGCAACTGCGCCTGTGGCCCGCCGTTTATCCCCCTGCCGAGCCCCGCTTCCGCATCGGAATCGGAGCCGTCTTCGGGCGGTAGGGCGGGTGCGGACGCGGCGGACGAGAGGGCCGCCGCTGGCAGTCCCGCCTCCTGCGCGTCTGGAAGCTTTCTGCCCTCGCCCTTCCGGAAGAGTCAAGGATGCCAAGGCGCATGGAACGCCGATCCCGGACTTCAGTGGACAACCGGGGGCGGCGGGTGGGGCAGCGCCCAACTCCTCGGGGGCTGTGGGCATCTGGGGGCTGCTTGACTCCCCCGGGGGCCGTTGTTACCGTACGGCGCTGGCACTCAGGGGCGTCGAGTGCTAAACGAGGTGGCCATGGACCCGAGTTTGAGCGAGAGGGATCGGCGCATCCTGGGTGCGGTCGTAGAGGAGTTCGTGCAGACCGCGGAGCCGGTGGGGTCGCGCTATCTGGCGCGAAAGCACAGCCTGGGGGTGTCTCCGGCCACCGTGCGCAACGCCATGTCCGACCTGGAGGAACTGGGCTACCTGACCCAGCCCCACACCTCGGCCGGCCGCAAGCCTACCGATCGGGGCTACCGGTACTACGTGGACTGCCTGATGAGCCCGGAGCTGCCTTCTCCGGGAGAGCGACGTCGCCTGCGGCGCACCCTGGGCAGCGCCGAAGCTGCGGATCTGGAAGCCCTGCTTGGCTCCACTTCCCGGCTCCTCTCCTCCGCCGCGCGGCAGGTGGGGGTCGTGGCGGCTCCCCGGTTCGAGGCGAGCGTCTTCCGGCACATCGACTTCGTCTTTCTGAGGGAGGGGCGGGTCCTGGTGGTGCTGGTCTCCCAATCCGGGGTGGTGCATCACCGCCCGGTGACGGCGCCGGAGATCGGCTCCCAGGCGGAGCTCGACCGCATGGCCAACTACTTGAACGGTCTCCTCGAGGGGCTGCCCCTGCTGGAGGTCAAGGAGCGGATCGTCGCCGAGATGGCAAGCGAGGTGGCGCTGTACGACTCCCTTCTGCGCCGGGCCCTGGAGCTGGGGAGCCAGGCCGTGGGCGGGGAAGGCGCCGAGGCAGACGTCTACCTGAGCGACCCCGCCTCGCTCTTCGATCAGCCGGAGTTCAGCAGCGCGGCCCGGATGAAGGCGATCTTCGAGGCCTTCGAGAAGAAGGGGCGCCTCCTGGGCCTCCTCGACCGGGCCTCCGAGGCGGCGGGGCTGCACCTGCTCATTGGAGAGGAGAATCCTCTGGCCGACCTGCGCGAGTGCACCCTGGTCACCGCGCCGTACCGGCGCCAGGGCCGGGTCCTGGGCACGGTGGGGATCATCGGCCCTACGCGCATGGATTACCCGAGGGTGGCCGGGCTCGTGGAGTATACGGCGCGCGTCCTGGGAGAGGTTCTCGATTCCCAGTGAGCGCCGGTTTTCGGGAGTATCGAAACGCCGCGCGCGAAGGCGGCGGTCCAGTGCTCCGGGGGACGCCCGCGCCGCCCTCGCTGCGCCGCTCCGAGTGTTGAAGCCACGTGAGGATGCAACCGTCATAGGGGAGAAGTGGGCATGGCAGACGAAACGATCGGGGGAAGCCAGACGCCGGGAGAGGGAGGGCATGCTCCGGCCGAGGCGGATGCTTCCCAGGGGGAGATGGTGTCCCTGGACGAGATCCTCGCGGAGAAGGACGCCCAAGTCGATCAACTGCGGGCCGAGCTGTTGTACCAGCGGGCCGAGCTGGAGAACTTCAAGAAGCGCACCGAGCGGCGTTACGCCGAGTCGTTGGAGTACGCGGGCGAGGGACTCTGGAGGGACCTCCTGCCGGTGCTCGACAACCTGGAGCGGGCGCTCGTTCACGGCCGGGAGGGCGGAGCGGAGAGCTTCGAGGCCCTGATCCAGGGCCTCGGCCACGTGACGGAGCAATTCCGCGGGGTCCTCGCCCGGCACGGGGTGGAGCCGGTGGCCTCCGAGGGGGCCCGCTTCGACCCGGCCGTGCACGATGCCCTGGCGCAGGTGCCGGGGGAAGAGGACGGCCGGGTGGCCGAGACCTACGAGAAGGGTTACACGCTCAAGGGAAGGCTCCTGCGGCCCGCGAAAGTTACGGTGACCAAGGTTGCCCCAGCCCCCGGCGATGGTTAAAGTGCAGCCCGGCTGAAAGGCGGGGGCGCCCCGGCGCCCCCGTTCTCACGTAAAGCGCGAACAAGGAGGCGGGTTCATGGGCAAGATCATCGGCATCGATCTGGGCACCACCAACAGCGTGGTGGCCATCGTGGAGGGGGGAGACCCCGTGGTCATCACCAACCCCGAGGGGGGCCGCACGACCCCGAGCATGACGGCGCTGACGCCGGAGGGCGAGCGGTTGGTGGGCCAGGCGGCCAAGCGCCAGGCGGTCACCAATCCCGAGAACACGGTGTTCGCGATCAAGCGGCTCATCGGCCGCAAGTTCACCGATCCCGAGGTGAAGAAGGACATGGGGATGGTGTCCTACAAGATCGTGGAGGGCACCAACGGGGACGCCTGGGTGGAGATTCGGGGCAAGAAGTACAGCCCAGCCGAGGTCTCGGCGTGGATCCTCCAGAAGATGAAGCAGACCGCCGAGGAGTACCTGGGCCAGGAGGTAAAGGACGCGGTCATCACGGTGCCCGCCTACTTCAACGACAGCCAGCGGCAGGCCACCAAGGACGCCGGGCGCATCGCGGGCCTGGAGGTCAAGCGCATCATCAACGAGCCCACTGCTTCGGCCCTGGCGTACGGGCTGGACAAGAAGGGGGAGCGCAAGATCGCCGTATATGACCTGGGGGGCGGCACCTTCGACATCTCGATCCTGGAGATCGGGGAGGGGGTCTTCGAGGTCAAGAGCACCAACGGCAATACCTTCCTGGGCGGCGAGGACTTCGACAAGCGGGTCATCGACTACCTGGCCGACGAGTTCAAGAAGGAGCAGGGCATCGACCTGCGGGGCGACAAGATGGCCCTGCAGCGCCTCAAGGAAGGGGCGGAGAAGGCCAAGATGGAGCTCTCCACCACCATGGAGACCACCGTCAACCTGCCCTTCATCACCGCGGACCAGACCGGGCCCAAGCACCTCAACATCCGCATCACCCGGGCCAAGCTCGAGCAGCTGGTGGGCGACCTGGTGGACAAGACCGAGGGCCCCTGCCGGCAGGCCCTGAAGGACTCGGGGCTCTCCGCCTCCCAGATCGACGACGTCATTCTGGTGGGGGGCATGACCCGCATGCCCAAGGTGCAGGAGAAGGTCGAGCAGATCTTCGGCAAGAAGCCCCACAAGGGCGTCAACCCCGACGAGGCCGTGGCGGTGGGGGCGGCCATCCAGGCCGCGGTGCTCTCGGGCGAGGTCAAGGACGTCCTCCTCCTCGACGTGACGCCCCTGTCGCTGGGGATCGAGACCCTGGGCGGGGTGTTCACCCGCATCATCGACCGCAACACCACGGTGCCCTGCCGCAAGAGCCAGATCTTCTCGACCGCCGAAGACAACCAGACCGCCGTCTCGATCCACGTGCTCCAGGGCGAGCGCGACATGGCCCGCGACAACAAGACCATCGGGCGGTTCGAGTTGGTGGGCATCCCCCTGGCTCCCCGGGGCATGCCCCAGATCGAGGTGACCTTCGACATCGACGCCAACGGCATCCTCCACGTCTCGGCCAAGGACATGGCCACGGGCAAGGAGCAGTCCATCGAGATCAAGGCCTCCTCCGGCCTGAGCGAAGACGAGATCAAGCGCATGGTGCGCGACGCCGAGGCCCACGCCGAGGAGGACCACCGCAAGCGCGAGCTCGTGGAGGAGAGAAACAAGCTCGACGGCCTGATCTACTCCACCGAGAAGAGCCTGAAGGAGTTCGGCGACAAGATCGACGCGGCCAACCGCACTCGGATCGAGTCCGCCCTGGCCGACGCCAAGCCCGCCCTGGAGTCGGACGACGTCGCCCGCATCCGCCAGGTCTTCGAGGCGCTCACCCAGGCCTCCCACAAGCTGGCCGAGGAGATGTACAAGAAGGCCGGGGCCGGAGGCGGCCAGGCCGGCCCGGGCGAAGGTCCGTCCGGACCCTCGGGGGGCGACGAGGGGGTCGTGGACGCGGATTTCGAAGAAGTGAAGTAAGCGACGACCGAGCCCGACCGGGGGGCCCGAAGGGGCTCCCCGGTCTCGTTTTCCGGGTGGGGAGCCGAGCTAAACCCAAACCGGCGGGGATTTCTTGGCCAAGCGAGACTATTACGAGGTCTTGGGGGTCGGGCGAAACGCCAGCGACGCCGAGATCAAGAAGGCCTTCCGCAAGCTCGCCCTCAAGTGGCACCCGGACCGGAACCCGGAGCACGGGGACGCGGAGGCGCTCTTCAAGGAGGCGGCAGAGGCCTACGAAGTGCTCTCCGATCCGGCGCGCCGTGCGGAGTACGACCAGTACGGCCATGCAGCGCCGGGAGGGCAGCGGAGCTACACGGACCGGGACTTCGACTTCCGCGGCAACGTAGACGACCTCTTCAGCGAGATTTTCGGCGACATCTTCGGCCAGCGGCGCCCCCGGGGTCCCCGCCCGGAGCGGGGGGCCGACCTGCGCTACAACCTCACGGTGGAGTTCGAGGAGGGGGTCTTCGGGTGCCAGCGGGAGCTGGAGATCCCCGTGCGCCGTTCCTGCCCCGAGTGCGGCGGGTCGGGGGCCCGGCGGGGCACGACCGCGTCTGCGTGTCCCGAGTGCCACGGCCACGGCCGCGTCCGGTTCCAGCAGGGGTTCTTCAGCGTGGAGCGCGAGTGCCACCGGTGCGGCGGGGAGGGCCGGGTGGCCCTGGACCCGTGTCCCGAGTGCCGGGGGCAGGGTTTGGTGCAGCAACGCAGGCGCCTTGCGGTGCGCATCCCCCCGGGGGTGGAGACCGGGGCGCGCCTGCGCGTCTCGGGAGAGGGGGAGACAGGTGCGCACGGCGGGCCCCCCGGGGACCTCTACGTGGTCCTCACCGTGCGCCCCCACGCGCTCTTCTCCCGCCACGGGCAGGACCTGGTGTGCGAGGTCCCGGTCTCCATGGGGCAGGCCGCCCTCGGGGCCGAGATCGAGGTGCCCACGCTGGAGGGCTCGGCGCGCGTCCAGGTGCCGCCCGGTACCCAGCCCGGTCAGGTTCTGACCCTCAAGGGCAAGGGGGTGCCCCGGGGAGAGCAGGGCCGGCGAGGCGACCTCAAGCTCGCCATCCAGGTGGAGGTGCCCCGGCACCTCACCGCCCGGCAGGCCGAGCTCCTGCGGGAGTTCGAGGACCTGCGGGAGGAGGAGGGCGGCTCGGCGGTGAGCCGCTTCTGGGAGACGGTGCGCAAGCTCTTCGGGTAGGGAACCGGCGCCCCCGGCGAGCTGCCGGCCTGGCCAGCCCCCGCTTTTGACACCCCTCGGAACGCCTGACTATACTCGCCCCCATGGCCCTCACCGCGCGCCCCCGAACCTTCGGCCTCGCGGTCCTGGCCCTCGCGGTGCTGGCGCCCGCGCTGGGCTGGGCCTGGGGGCCGGCGACCCACCTGGAGCTCGGTACCCAGGTGCTGGCCCACCTGGGCGTGCTTCCCCTGGCGCTGCAAGAGGCGCTGCGCTCCCACCCCCTGTGCTTCCTCTACGGGAACATCGCCGCCGACATCGTGGTGGCGAAGCGGTTCACGCACTATCTGCGCCACTGTCACCGCTGGACCGTGGGCCTCGAGGTGCTCGGACGCACCGCGCGCCCCGCGGAAGCGGCGTTTGCCTGGGGGTACCTCTCCCACCTGGCGGCCGACGTGGTGGCCCACAACTACTTCGTCCCGTACAAGACCATCCTGAGCTTCAATACCCGGGCCATGAACCACGCCTACTGGGAGGTGCGCTTCGATACCCATGCCCCGGACGACGTGTGGCACGTGCCCTACCGGATCAGCCGCGAGATGCACGACCGCAACGACGCGATCCTCAAGTCGGTGCTCTCCCGCACGCTGCTGTCGTTCCAGACCAACAAGGTGCTCTTCAACAGCGTGGTGCTCATGGGGCGCTTCCGGAAGTGGCAGGAGATCATCCGGCAGACCCTGGCACAGTCGAAACTGGTGCTCGACCCGGCGCGGGTGGCCCGCTACAAGCAGCTGTCCCTCGACGCGATCCTGGCCTTCCTGGTGGACCGGGAAGACGCCTGGTGTTTTCGGGCGGACCCCACCGGCAGCCAGAGCCTCAAGGCTGCCGGGGTCATCCGCAGCCATCTGCGGCGCAAGTACCGAAACGGGCATCTCTCGCGGCAAGGGTTTCTGGACGTGCTGGAGCGCTACCGGCCCCACCTGGAGGCGAGTATCTACGCCGAACCCAACTCCCAGGAACTGGTGGAATCGGCGCTCGCCATCCTGGACGGCCCGCCCTCCGAGCCCCGGGATGCGGCGGCCTGAGGGCCCGTCCGATCCGGGGGAGCCCCCCTCTCACCCTTCCCGGACCGGACCGGGACGGACACCCCCTCCCAGCCTCCGCTCCGCCTCCTGCCACAGCGCGCCCGCGCGCGAGGTCCCCAGCCGGTCGGCGCCGGCGGCCAGGAGGGCCTCGGCCTGCTCGAAGGTGCGGATGCCCCCCGAGGCCTTGACGCCGCAGCGGCTCCCCGCCACCTGACGCAGGAGCCGGACGTCGGGGATGCGGGCGCCCGGGGGGCCGAAGCCCGTGGAGGTCTTGAGGAAGTCCGCCCCGGCGCCCAGGGCCAGTGCCGCCGCCTCCCGGGTCTGGGCGGGGGTGAGCGCGCCGGTCTCCAGGATCACCTTGAGCACCCCGCTTCCCGCCGCCCGGCGGGCGTCGCGGAGCTCCGCCGAGACGGGGGAGAGCCGCCCGTCCAGGAAGAGGCCCAGGTTGAAGACCAGATCCACGTCCTGGGCGCCGGCCTCGAAGAGCTCGGAGACCTCCGCCACCTTGGCGCGCGCGGTCTGACTGCCCAGGGGAAAGCCCGCCACGCCTACCACCCGGACCGGGGTACCCGCCAGGTGCTTCACGGCTTCGGCCACCCGGCACGGCGCCACGCACACCCCGGCGAAGCCTGCCTCGACGGCCTCCCGGCACAGGGCCTCGATGTCCGAGCTCCGCGCGGTGGGGGCGAGCAGGGTCGACTCCAGGGACTCGGCGAAGCGGCTCAGATTCATGGTCCTCTTCCGGTTCTCGGGCTCGGGCCAACCTACCACCCCGGCGGACTCGCCCTCAAGCGGGTTTCGGGCGGCCCTGCCTTGGGGGTATGCTGCCCCCATGCGCGTCCTCAACCGCTACCTGCTCAGCGAGTGCCTCCCCCCCCTGGGGCTCGCCCTGGCGGTGTTCACCTTCGTGTTGCTGATGCACCGGCTGTTGAAGCTCTCGGATCTGGTGATCGCCAAGGGCGCCCCCCTGGGCCAGGTGCTCGCGCTCCTGGGCCTCGCGCTGCCGGCCCTCTTGCCCCTGCTGCTGCCCGTGAGCCTTCTGCTGGCGGTGCTCCTGGCCGTGGGGCGCCTGAGCGCCGACAGCGAGGTCGTCGCCATGCGGGCCTGCGGGGTGGGCCTCTGGGACAACCTGCGGCCCGTGGCCCTCCTGTCCGCGGCGGTCTGCGCGGCCACGGGGGCGGTAAGCCTGTGGGGGCAGCCCCTGGCGGCCCAGAGTTTCCAGGCCGCCCTGTACGAGTCGCTCAAGAGCCGCCTGACGCTGACCACCGAGACGGGGGTGTTCACCGAGCTCGCCCCCGGCATCACGGTGTACGCCGCAGGCATGGACCGGGATACGGACCGCCTGGAGGATCTGTTTCTGCACCTGGACCGGGGGCACACCCAGGGGATCTGGATCCTCGCCCGCACCGGGAGGCTCCGGGACGAGGGAGGGGCGCTGGGCCTGGAGCTCGAGGAAGGAGAGATGCACCAGCAGGCGGCGCCCGACAAGCCCTACCACCGGCTTCGCTTCGACCGTTACCGCCTCAGCATCCCGCTTCCCGCACCCACCTGGACCCCCGGCGAGAGCGAGGCCCCCACCGCCGCCCTGCTCACCCGGGCCTACGGGCCCGAGCTGGACCGGCGGGCCCGGCTGGAGCTCCACCAGCGCCTGGCGTTGCCTGCCTCCTGTCTTGTCTTCGGGCTCCTGGGTCTCTCCCTGGGGCTGCATCACTCCCGGGGCGGGAGGAGCCGAGCGGTGAGCCTGTGCCTGGTCGTCCTGCTCCTCTACTACGCGCTGCTCACCGTGGGGCGCACCCTGGGCAAGGACGGCGCCCTGCCCCCCGAGCTCGCCATGTGGCTGCCCAATTTCCTCCTGGGCGCCCTGGCGGTCTATGCGTTCGCCCGCAGGAACCGGGAGGCACCCCTGCCCCTGGAGGAGGCGGTCGGGAGCTGGCTCGGCCGGCTGCGCGGGCTTCTGGCGCGGGAGCACGACCGGTGAAGATCGTCGACCGCCACCTTTCCGGGGAGTTCGGCCGGGTCTTCGCGGTTGCCGCGGCGACCTTCTCGGGCCTCTTCCTCCTGGTGGAGTTCTTCGAGAAGCTGCGGGTGTTCCTGAAGTACGACGCCGGGGCGGGAGACGCGCTGCTCTTCCTTCTCGCCCGGCTGCCCTGGATGGTTTCCCAGGTGCTCCCCATGGCGACCCTGCTCGGGACCCTGCTCTCCCTCATGCTCCTGGCCCGCCACGGGGAGATCACCGCTCTTCGAAGCGCCGGGATTTCCCTTCCCCGGCTGGCGGCCCCGTACCTGGCCTGCGGCCTGGCCGTGGCTGCCTTCAACGCGCTGGTCCAGGAAGTGGCAGCGCCCCGGGGCTTTGCCTTCGCCCGGGAGGTTCAGGAGGTGCGGATCAAGAAGCGCCCCCCCTCGTCCCTGCTCAAGACCGAGGACCTGTGGCTGCGTTCGGAGGAGCGCATCCTCCACGTGAATCTGGTGACCCCCGAGGACGGGCGCCTCGTGGGGGTGAGCGTGGCCGAGCTCGAGGGCAACCGGGTGCGCCGGCGCATCGACGCCGCAGAGGCCCATTGGGCAGACGGGGGCTGGGTGCTGCACCGCGCGGTGGTGCGGGAGTTCTCCGCCGACGGTGCCATGGCGCGGGAAGAGCGGGAGACCCTTTCCTATCCCCTGCGGGAGCGCCTGGAGGACTTCCTCCTCGCGGAGGCGAGCCCGGACGAGGCCACCTGGGCCGAGTTGCGCCGGCGCATCGCCCGCTACCGGGCCCAGGGCATCGAGACCCGCTCCCTGGAGGTTGCCCTGTGGTCCCGGACGAGCCTGCCTCTGGTGAACGTGATCATGCCGCTGCTGGGTTTCCCCTTTGCCGTGCGCGCCGGGCGCCGCGGCGGTACGGCCCTGGCCCTGGTGGCGTCCATCTTCCTGGGGTTCGCGTACTGGCTGTCGCTGGCGGTGGGAATGGGGTTGGGCAACGCCGGAGTCCTTCCCCCGGCCCTCGCCGCGTGGGCCGGCAACCTCCTCGGGGCGGCGGCGGGCGCCGTGCTCCTGGTCCGGGCGGAGCGAGCCGGATGAGCGGGGCTTTCTTTCCAATTGTGGCAATTTGCGCCACAGTTGGGCCGGTTTTCCGCCCCATCTTCCCGCAAAATGGTTCCGGCACGTATCTTGCTTTTTCCTGAGCTCGGGGGGCACCCGGCACGACGAGGAGAGGAACCCCTCCCATGTGGAGACGGTCGAAGCGGCTCCTGACCTACCTGCTGGTTCGGCGCTACCACAGTTGGACCCGCCAGGGCAACGAGTACCTGGAGCACTGGCTGCGCCAGAGGGGGGGCGCCTAGGCGCGGCAGGGGGGGTCGAGGCACGAGCGGACCCGGGGAGTCACGAAGGCCAACGGGAGCCCTCCCCGGCAAGGACTGCGGCGGCACCTCCGTCCCTTGGGTCCTTGCCCTCTCTCTGGTCCCTGGAAAGTCCCCAGCCTACCCCGACTCCCCGGCCGCCAGCCGCCGGGCCCTCTCGAAGTCCTCTGGCCGGTTCACGTTGAGGAAGGAGCAAAGCTCCGGGTCGAACCGCCGCAGCTCCTCCTCCCCCACCTCCCGCGTCCGCAGTTGCCCGAAGGCGTCGCGCAGCCGCAGGTTTCCCCGGGCGATCTCCCGCTCGAAGACGGGCAGGGCCGACGGGCGGTAGAGGGCGCACAGGGGCTCGTAGCCCGCAGCGACCCGCGGCACCACGGCTTCCCAGCCGGGGCAGAGGCTGACCAGGTAGCGCAGGAGCGCCGGCTCGACGAAGGGCAGGTCGCAGGCCACGCAGAGCACGGGGCCGTCCGCTTCCACCGCGCCGGCCGCGTGGGCCAGTGCGGTGGCCACTCCCCCCATGGAGTCGGCGCCGGGGTAGCGGTCCGGCAGGGTGGGCACGCCCTTCCCGTCGAGGCGGGGAGGACCCCCCACCACCACCACGCGCTCGGCGGCCTGGGCGACCCGGGACCAGACCCGCTCCAGGAGAGGGACCCCGGCCAGGGGCAGGGAGACCTTGTCGGCCCCCATCCGGCGGCTGCGGCCTCCGGCCAGGATGGCGGCCAGGGGGGCTTGGGGGCTCAACGGGGCGGCGAGGCGGCTGGGCGAAGGGGCTGGGGCGGGCGCGCCGGGGCCGAGACCACGCTAACCCTCCTCGTCTGCCTTGAGGCCGATGCTCAGCGTTTCGGTCACGGCGTTTCGCACCCGGGCCGCCCCCACCATCATAGCCAGGGCCAGCACCTGCCGGATCTCGGCGGGGGTGGCCCCTTCCTTCTTCGCGCCCGCGAAGTGGCGCTGGGTTCAGTGGGCACAGCCGCCCGCCGCGGCCGCGGCCAGGGCGCAGAGCTCCCGGGTCCTGGGGTCCAGGACGTCTTCGTACTCGAACTGGAGAAAGGTTTGACGAGCCACGCGTGGTTCCTCCCTTTCTGGCCCCGGCCGAAGCATCCCTGCCGGCGCCGGTCAGTCGCCGTCCTCGGTCCCCAGCGCCGCCGCCAGGGCGTCCGCGACGATGTGGTCTTCCCCGGGTCCGAGGGTTCGCGGGTCGAAGATCAGTGCGTCCTCGTGGATGCGCGCGATCACGGGCGGACGGTGGCGTCGAAGGGCCGCCTCGATCCGGGAGACGCCCCGGCCCGGCCGGCGCACCTCCACGAGCCAGGTGGGGAGCTTCTGGAGAGGGAGGGACCCTCCTCCCACCTCGGAGGCGCCTTCCCCGGAGGTCACCTGGGCCCGTTCGCCCAGGCGATCGCGCAGCATCGTCGCCAGACCTTCGGCGCGGGCCCGGAGCTCCCGGGGATCGCGCCCCAGGAGGGAGAGGGCCGGCACCCGGCTCCAGGCGGTCTCCGGGTCGCGGTACAGGGCCAGGGTGGCCTCCAGGGCTGCCAGGGTCACCTTGTCCGGGCGCAGTGCCCGCATCAGGGGGTGCCGCGCGCAGGCGTCGAGGGCGTCTCGCCGGCCCACGAGGAGTCCGGCCTGGGGTCCTCCCAGGAGCTTGTCCCCCGAAAAGGTCACCACGTCCACGCCGGCGGCCACCACCTCCGGAACCGTGGGCTCGTGCTCGAGACCCAGGTGTTCCAGGCCCACCAGGCAACCGCTCCCCAGGTCCTCCACCACCGCCACCCCGTGGCGTCGGCCCAGTTCCACCAGATCCCCCGTGGAGACGCTGGCCGTAAACCCCAGGACGCGGTAGTTCGAGGTGTGCACCTTGAGCAGGAGTGCGGTCTGGGGCCCGATCACCCGCTCGTAGTCCCGCAGGTGGGTCTTGTTGGTGGTGCCCACCTCCCGCAGGGCGCACCCGCTCTGGGCGAGCACCTCGGGAATGCGAAAGGAGCCTCCGATCTCCACCAGCTCGCCCCGGCTCACCACCACCTCCCGCCCCGACGCCAGGGCAGCGAGAGCCAGGAGCACCGCGGCGGCGTTGTTGTTCGCCACCAGGGCCGCTTCGGCCCCCGTGAGCTCCCGCAGGAGACCCTCCACCAGGTCGCGCCGGTGTCCGCGGCTCCCCGCCGCGAGGTCGTACTCCAGATTGCAGTACCCGGCCGCGCGCCCCATGGCCTCCACGGCCTCGGGGGCCAGGGGGGCCCGCCCGAGGTTCGTGTGCAGCACGACGCCCGCCGCGTTCACGACCCGGACGAGGTGGGGGGCGGTCTTCTCCCGGGCCAGCGCCAGGCTCTCCCGGGCCAGGGTCTCGGGGTCCAGGGGTGCGCAGATGCCCGAGAGCAGCGTCTCCCGGCGACCGGCCAGGACGTCGCGCACCGCCTCGACGAGCACGGGGCGGGGCAGGGCGGCCCCGGACTCCCCCCGGAGGGCCGGCTCCTGGAGCACGCGCTCGACCGCCGGGATCCGGCGCAGGTCCTCGTGGGGGCGCAAGGGGGTCTCGATGGGTTTCCCGCCCCTCAAATCCGGCTCCCGATCCTGTTTTCCGTGCCGTCGAGGATGCGCTCGACGTTGCCCTGGTGCTTCCAGATCACGAGCGCACCCACGGCCAGGGCCAGGGCCACCACCGCCAGGGGGTGGCCGAAGAAGGCGCACAGGAGCGGCAGCGCCGCGGCGGCCGCCATGCTCCCGAGGCTCACCATGCGGGTGCGCCACACCACGAGGGCGAAGACGACTCCTGCCCAGAACACCGAGCCGGGAGCCAGCGCCAGGAACACCCCGAGCCCCGTGGCCACCCCCTTGCCGCCCTGGAACCTCAGGTAGACGGGGAAGAGGTGGCCCAGAAAGGCCGCGAGCCCCACGGCGGCCACGGCCCAGGGAGACCCGAAGACCCCGTAGGCCCATGCCGCCGGGAGGAACCCCTTGAGGGCATCGCCCGCCAGGGTGACGGCGCCGGCCCTGCGCCCCAGGGTGCGGCCCACGTTGGTCGCGCCGAGGTTGCCGGAGCCGGCACGGCGGGGATCGCTGCCCCCGAGGACGCGCGCCACCAGCAGCCCCGTGGGGACGGAGCCGAGCAGATAGGCGAACGCGAGAAAAAGCAGCCACTTCATCGCACACCTCACGTGCACCCGTGGGGAGAAGGCGCGCACACGCTAGCACAGGGGGTGGGACCCGACAAGTTGCAGGCGGCTCGGCAGCTCGGCGGCCCAGCCTCTTGCTCTTTCGCGCGGAATCGGCGATGGTTCGGGGCGGCAGGGCGCCTCCGGCGCGCCGCGGGAGCGCTGGGGCGGGGGTGCTCAAGTCGGAAGCACGATGTGCCGATGCACCCCGTATTCGCGGAGGAGAACGGATGAATCAACGCAGAAGGACTCGGGTGGTCTCCCGGAAGGGGGTTTCCCTGGTTTGGCCTGGCGGCGGGGCACGGGGCGCGATCGAGAACGTGAGCCTCAAGGGCTGCCTGATGGTGCTGGATGCGGGCCAGCAGCCCCCCCCGGCAGCCCCGGTCCGGGTGGTGATCCACCTGGAGCAGGAGACCCCCGACCTGGACATCGCGGTGGAAGCACGGCTGGTCCGGGGGGATGCCTCGGCGGTGGCCCTGGAGTTCACCGAGGTGCCGCCGGAGAGCTTCCACCGGCTCTTCCGGCTCGTCCAGTACAACGCAGAGGACCCCGAAGAGATCGAAGCCGAGCTCGGCTCGTCCGCCTTCGAGGAGGGGAGCACCGTCCTGCGCTAGAGCTCCCGGCAGCCCAACCCGCCTCGCAGGTCCACCGAGAGGGCTCCGTCCCGCCCGTCCCGGTCCACTTCCCGCCGGTAGCGCCCTGCGTACCCGTTGGCCTCCAGCCAGCCGGCCACGGCCTCGCGCAGGACCCCCTTGCCTCCGGGGCTTCCCCGTCCCTTCCCGCACACGATCCGCAGCCTTGGCGCACCCGCTCTCTGGGCGGCCGCGAGCGCGGTGCGCACAGCGTCCAGTGCCCGGGGCACCCGCAAGCCGTGCAGGTCGATCTCGGGCGCCCGATCCGGCCAGGCGGCCGAGAGGAGGCGGCGAAGCCACGTCAAACTGGGGTCAGGCCTTCTTGAAGAGGGCGTCGAGCCTGGCCTTGGCGGCGGCCCGGGGATCTTCCTGCCGGGTGCCCTCCGCCCCCTCCGCCGGCCGGAAGTAGTCGCAGAAGTTCGCCCTCTGCGCGTCCAGAACTCGCTCCGCCTGGGGCTCGCGGCAGTGGTTGTACTGGCCCGGGGCGTAGAAGGCGCAGTTCACGCACGCCCGCAGGTCGGCCCCGCAGCGGGAGCAGGTGTCTCGCCTCCCGTAGGGGCCCGGAGGGGCGGGGTGGGCGCAGCGCGCGCAGTTCACCGGGCGGTCACTCCGGAATGATCTCCGTCCAGCCGTAGGGGTCGGGGGCCTCTCCCAGCTGGATGGCCGTGAGGCGACGGTAGAGCTCGGTAGTCACGGGCCCCGCCTTCCCAGCCTTGGCATAGACGAAGTCCTGGCCCCGGTAGGTGATGGCCTCGACCGGGGTGATGACCGCGGCCGTGCCCAGGCACCCGGCCTCGTCGAAGCGACCCAGCTCCTCGACGGAGATGGGCCGTTCCTCCACGGCGAGACCCAGGTCCCGCGCCAGCTGGCGCACGCTCAGGTTGGTGATGCTCGGCAGGATGGAGGGGCTGGCGGGGGTGGCGTAGGTCTTGCCCAGGATGGCGAAGAAGTTCGACGAGCCCGACTCGTCGAGGTACTTCTTCTCGCGGCAGTCGAGGTAGAGGACCTCGGAGTACCCCTTGCCCTTGGCGCCCATGGTCGCGCGCATGCCCGCCGCGTAGTTTCCGCCGCACTTCACGTCTCCCACGCCCCCGGGGGCGGCCCGGTCGATCTCCTCCTCCACGATGAGGCGCACTGGGGTGAAGCCCGCCTTGTAGTAGGGCCCGACGGGGGTCACGAAGACCAGGAAGAGATACTCCCGGGCAGGCTTCACGCCCACCTCCGCGCTCGCCCCCAGGAGCAGGGGGCGCACGTAGAGGCTCGCTCCGCTCCCGTAGGGGGGCACGAACCGGCGATTGGCCAGGACGACCCGGTGCACCGCCTCCCGGAAGAGCTCCTCGGGCACGGGCTCCATCAGGAGCTTTCGGGCCGAGCGCTGGAAGCGGCGGGCGTTCTCCTCGAGCCGGAAGGTCTGGAGCTTGCCGTCGGGCCGTTCGAAGACCTTGAGCCCCTCGAAGATCTCCTGGCCGTAGTGCAGACAGGTGGCGGCCATGTGGAGGGTAAGGCTCTCGTCGGAGGTGAGCTCCCCGGGGTCCCACCCGCCGTCGCGGCACCGGTAGCGCACGTTCGCGTCGGTCTTGTGATACGCAAAGGGCAGGTGGGCAAAGTCGAGGCCGGCACGCTCCATCGGCGTCCTCCCGGGTGCGGGTGAGGGGTTGGAATGGCGAGAAGGGGCAAAATGATAGCGCGCCGGGAGCCGGCCGTGCAAGGAGCGGAAATCCGGGGAAATTTAGGCCGCCCAACCCCTAGCGAGGCTGCGCCTCAGACCGTCGAGGGATGGGCGGGCCGGGGGCCTCCCCTCCGGCGGCGCAGGATCCCGCGGGAATGCAAAGGGTCCGCGCATTCGAGCGAGGGAAGGCAAGGGCATCTCGTGTCCGCAAGGGCATCGCCAAAGCCGCCTGCGCCGCCTCCGGGGAGCCCCCCGGCCCGCCCCCCAAACCTTGCGCGGCAACCGGTAGGGTGGGTCAAGCGAAGCGGACCCACCATCGCCAGGGAGAAACTTGACGCATTCTTCGAGATTCCAGGTCCTCAAGGATTCCTGGGCTGCTGGGCCGCCGGGCCGCCCAGCCTTCTCAGTCGGAGGCTCCTGGGGTAGGATGCCGGCTCCCCCCGCTCTCAGGAGGTTCCCATGGATGTCAGGGCAGTACGTTCGGCTCTCGTCGTGCTCCTCTTCGTTCTTTCGACGGGCTGCGCCTCCAAGGCGGTGGTGCTCGCGCCCGGCCCGGTTCCCATGCCCGAGGCCGCCCGGCAGGCCGATGCCGTCGCCTGGTCCGTCTGGGTCTCCCAGGCGCGGGATGTGCGGCCCGAGGCCGAGGCGGGCCAACGGGTGGGCACCCTGTACACCCGCTTCCAGAAGAGTCCCCAGACCGCGTACCTGGAGCCGGCCCCTGCGGAGTACGTGCGGAGCGAGCTCTCCCGGTATCTCCTCCACAAGGGGCTGGAGGCCTCCACCTCCCAGGGTGCCCGGCTGCTTCTCTCGATCGAGCTGGAGGAGTGCAGCGTGACCGAGAACCCGGGGTCGGTGTGGGACGAGGTCATCGTGCGGGTGGGGTACTCCGTGCGGCTGGCGGACGCCTCCGGGCGGGAGCTCGGGCGGGTGCGACTCAAGGGGGAGGCTCAGCGCAAGAGCCCGGGAGAGACCAAGCGGCAGGCCGAGGCCGCCCTGCGCGACGCCCTGGCCGACACGTTCCAGGCCCTGGCCCGCGCCGACGTGTTCCAGAAGGCCGTCCAGGGGCAGCTCTGAGCCGGTTGCCCGGCTCCCGCGGGACGCTGCGATGCCGAAGCCGGCGGATTCCGGGGGCGAACCCCCCGACGCCCTGGAGCGTCTGCCCCTGTACCGGCGCGCGGCGCGGGTGCTGGAAGGGTTCTGCGGCCAGTGGCTCGCCCCTTTCTGTGCGGCCTGCCTGGAGGTGACGGGGCTGCACCATCGGGACGACCCCCGGGCCGACGCGGAGCTCCTGGAGGGGATCTTTCCCGGATGCTGCCAGGCGGGGGTGGCCGACGCCCTGTGGGTTCCGGGCTCGGGGGAAGAGGGCCGGTTTCCGGCGGAGCTCGCCCGAGCCCTGGACGGGGCCCGGGCCCGGGCCCCGTCCAGGGCTAGTGGGGGAGGCGCCGCTGCCCCGCCTCCCACCTATCGCGTACGGGAGCGGCACAGCGGGCTCGTCGCGGAAGGGGTCTCGTGCGCCTACCTGGGTCCCGGTGGGTGCCGCCTCGGGGAGCTCAAGGCGCCCCTGTGCCTGTGCTACGCGTGCGAAGCGGTGCTGGAGGCGCTGCGGCAGGCGCTGCTCCGCTCCGGGAGTGACCCGGCGGCGGGATTGCTGGGGAGCGGGACCGACGACTTCTGCGGGAGCCAGGCAACATTGCGGGCCGTGGTCTCGCGGCCCCTGGGGGAGGCGCGCAGCGCAGTGGATGCGTTGTCGGCGCGGGTGGCTGGCCTCGACCGCGCCCTGGCCGCGGCCGCCGGCTCCGGCGCGAAGCTTCTGGCCGCCTGGCGCAGGGGCGCCGGGGCGGGGCGCGCCGTGAGAGGTTTCGAGACAGATCGGGGCGCCGAAGGGGGCGCGCCGGGAGGAAATCGGGAGGTGCAGCCATGAGCGACGCAGCGACCTACGAGGCCATCGTCATCGGCGGGGGGCCGGGGGGGCTGACGGCCGGAATGTACCTGGCGCGGGCGGGCCGAAAGACCCTGCTCCTCGAGCGCACCGTGCTGGGGGGACAAATCGCCCAGACCGGGCACGTGGAAAACTACCCCGGCTTCCCCGAGCCCTTGAGCGGGCGCGAGCTGGCAGAGCGCATGGAGAAGCAGGCCCTGCGGTTCGGCCTGGAGATCCAGTTCGGCCGGGCCGAGGCCCTGGGGGTCGAGGGGGAGTGGAAGGTGGTGACGGCCTCGGGATTTCCCTTCCGCGCCCCCGTGGCGGTGGTGGCCACGGGGCTGGTGCAGGCGCTTGGCATCCCCGGCGAGGAGGAGTTCCTGGGGCGCGGGGTGTCCTACTGCGCCACCTGCGACGGCGTCCTCTACCGGCAGCGCGCGGTGGCCGTGGTCGGGGTGAGCGAGTGGGCGATGGAGGAGGCCCACCACCTCACCCGATTCGTCTCCACCCTCTACCTGGTGGTCCCGGTGGGGGGCGTCAAGCCCTCCACGCCCCTGCGGCGCGAGGTGCTCGCCCACCCCGCGGTGCGCGTCGTGGCCGGCGCGCGCCCGGTGGAGGTCGTGGGCGACGCCTCCGGGGTGACGGGCCTGCTGGCCGAGATCCAGGGCAGCGGCGAGCCCACGCGCCTGGACGTGGACGGGGTCTTCGTCTTCGCCGGGAAGAAGCGGCCCGGCACCGAGTTCCTCCGGGGGCTGGTGGACCTGGACGACGACGGGTACGTGAGGGTGGACGAGGCCTGCGAGACCTCGGTGCCCGGGCTGTACGCCGTGGGCGACGTGCGCCGGCGCCGCTTCCACCAGGTGGCCTCCGCGGTGGGCGACGGCTGCATCGCGGGCATGGACGCGCTGCGCCACCTCAAGCGCGGAGGCGAGGGGTGAGGCTCGCGGTCTTCGGGGACCTCCACGGCAACCTGGCCGCCCTGGAGGCGGTGCTCCGGGACGCCCAACGGCGGGGGGCGGACGGTCTCGTCCACCTGGGGGACCTCCTGGGGGAGGGGCCGGGCGCCCAGGACGCCGCCGTGGTAGGGCTGCTCTTGCAGCACGGAATCCCCGGCGTGGTGGGGGACGCCGAGCTCGACTGGCTGGAACGGCACGGCCGCGAGCCCGCCGGGGGGGGCGGCCCCTCCGAGGGTGCGCAGGTGGAGGGGTTCCTCCGGGGGCTGCCCGCCCAGCTCGCCGTCGAGGAGGCGGGGGTGCGCTTTCTCTTCGCCCACGCGAGCCCCGCGGGGCCCAGGGAAGAGGGCCTGGGCGAGCTGGCCGAGGACGAGCTCCTGCGCTTTCTCGAGGGGTGCGGGGCCGACGTGCTCACCGTGGGACACACCCACCGGCCCCTGGTGCGGCGGGCGGGCTCGCGGCTGCTGCTCAACCCCGGGAGCGCCGGGGGCGGGGAGGCCGTTTCGTACCTTCTCCTGGACACGGCCGAGGGACTCCAGGTGGGCCACGTCCGGCTGCCGGCGCCAGTTTGACGTTGAAAGCCGCCGGGGCCAGCGTGTAAACTCCTCCCTTCCCTTCGGAGGGGAGCCCTCTCCCGCAACGGCGCGTGCGCCGGAGTGGGAGCGTCGGGACGTGGCGCAGTCTGGTAGCGCGTCTGCTTCGGGAGCAGAAGGTCGCTGGTTCGAATCCAGTCGTCCCGACCACCCTTCCCCTTCCTGTTCCATCCCACGGGGCGACGCCCCGGGGCCTTGGGTAGAGACGGCACGCGATCCGGGGGAGACCCTTCCAGCGGAGACGTGTGCACTCCATGCTCCTGCTCCTGCTCCTGCTCCTGACCGCCGCCGCGCCGGCGCGTGCGGAGGCGCCGTCGGTGTACCGGGTCATCCGCCCCACCGACGAAGCCCACAACCTCCTGCCCAAGACCTGCCAGGTCTGCCACAAGGGACAGGAGCTCCATTTCTTCCTCGTGGCCGGGCCCTCGGCAGACTCCCTGGAAAAGGCCGTCCAGCTGCTCTCGGGCAAGGTCGCGGTGGCAGCGGCGCCCGCCGCACGGAAGAACCCCCACGCCGGGGTGGCCTGCCTGTTCTGCCACGTGGAGCCGCCCGACGGCGGCCGGGCTGCGGGAGAGCTCACCTTTCGCACCGTAGAGGGGAAGGCCGTTCCCCGGGAAGCCCAGGCCAGGCACTGCCAGATGTGCCACCCCGGTGATCCGCAGCACCATCCCCGCGTCACCCGGGGCCGGGCTGCCGCGGCCGACCTGGCCCGGGCCGGCCTCCCCCTGGCCGGGGATACGGCCCTGTGCACCACCTGCCACGACGTGCACGACGAACAGGCGACGCTCGCGTCCTTGCGGCAGGCCTATGCCTCGTTTGCGGCCCGCAGCTCCCAGAGCTACCCCCACCGCAACCGGTCGGGGTGTGTGGCGTGCCACCCCGTGGCCCCCACCGATGCCGCCGCGGTCGCCTTCCGGGAGGGCGATCCCACCGCTCGATGCGTGCGCTGCCACCCGGCCGACCACGGCGGGATGCACCCCATGGCGGTGGCGCCGACGCCGAACACCTTCCCCCTGGATTTCCTCGACTATCCCCTGGACGCGCAGGGGCTCCTGTCGTGCTCCACCTGCCACGACCATCCCTGCACCCAGGCCCGGGGCGAGCCCAACCGCGGTTTTCTGCGGGGAGGGCCCTACTCGGTGAGCACGGACTTCTGCTACCGGTGCCATCCCCGGGCCGGGACCGGTTCCCTGAATCCCCACCGGCAGGTGAGCGCAGACGGGAAGATCCTCACGACCACCTGTGCCTTCTGCCACCGGCGCATTCCCTCGTCCGACGACCCGGAGGCAGCCTACGAGGGCCCGGACGACCTCCTGTTTCTCTACTCTCCCCTGGAGCTGTGCGCGGGGTGCCACGACTCTTCTCCCCACCCGAGCGGGATCAACCACCTGGTGGAGCTGCCGGAGGCCCGGCGCGCCCGGCTCGCAGCCTACGAGGAGCGACACGGCGTGAGCCTTCCCCTCCACGAGGGAGCGAGCGTGGTGTGCACCACCTGCCACAACCCCCACGACAAGGGCGTTCTCAAGGGAAGGGCGGCGCTGGGGGCGGCCGAGGTCCACCTGTGGCGGGTGCCCAGCTATGCGGAGCTCTGCACCCCTTGCCATGCGCGTTACGATTGAGCGGAGTCGAGCCATGTTGGAGTTCTTCCAGAAGGGCGGCCCGGCCATGTACCCGCTGCTGGCCCTTTCCATTGCGGGGGCAGCGGTGGTGGTGGAGCGGATCCTGGTGCTGTACCGCGCACGAACCCACACCGAGTCGTTCATGGCCCGGGTGGCGGCGGCCCTGGAGGCCCAGCGCTACGACGACGCCCTGGCCGTGGCCCGGGGGGGAAGCGGGGCCATGGCCCGGATGCTGGCCGCGGGCATCGAGAAGATCCGCCGGGGACGGGCGGAGGTGGAGCGGGCCATCCAAGCCCGGGGGGACCTGGAGGTGGGAAAGCTCGAGAGGGGCCTGGCGCTGCTCCAGGCCGTGGCCAAGACCGCCCCCCTGGTGGGGTTCTTCGGCACGGTTTCCGGCATGATCAAGGCCTTCGAGTCCATGGGCCAGGCGGGCCTGGGCGACCCCTCCCAGGTGGCCACGGGCATCTCCGAGGCCCTCATCACCACGGCCGCGGGCCTGGCGGTCGCCATCCCCGTCTTCTTCGCCCACTCTCTCTTCGTGGGCAAGGTCAACCGCTTCGTGATGGAGCTCG
>JBFLZB010000042.1:0-3302 GCA_040756475.1 Thermodesulfobacteriota bacterium | reverse complement strand
TCCCAGGTGGCCACGGGCATCTCCGAGGCCCTCATCACCACGGCCGCGGGCCTGGCGGTCGCCATCCCCGTCTTCTTCGCCCACTCTCTCTTCGTGGGCAAGGTCAACCGCTTCGTGATGGAGCTCGAAGAGGGCTCCATCCGCTTCCTCGACGCCCTCGCGGAGGCAGAGGAGCGCCAGGCCCGCAGCCTCCTGCGCGAGCAGATCGGGGGGGAGTACCTTGAGGCTTAGGCGGCGCCTTACGGCCGACGACGAGGCGGTGCCCATGGCGTCGATGGCCGACATCGCCTTCCTGCTCATCATCTTCTTCATGGTCACCATGGTGTTCAGCGTGGACCGGGGCCTGTTGATCGAGCTGCCCCAGACGGCGGTGCAGGAGTCGGTGAACCTGCGGGAAATCGTCCTGAGCATCACCTCGGAGGGGCGGATCCAGGCCGACGGGCGCTTCGTGTCCCTGGCGGAGGTGGGCCCTTACGTGCGCGCGGCCCGGGCCGCCAACCCGAGGGGTCCCGTGGTGGTGCGCAGCGACCGGCGGGTGGCCTACGGCACGATCGCCGACGTGATGGACGAGCTCTTGCAGGCGGGGGTGCGCGACGTGGCGCTGCCCACGGCCGCGGAGGGGGACTCCCGGTGATCTGGGCCGAGGGATACGCCCGGGAGCGCCGCAGGGAGCTTCGGCTCCAGCGCTTCGGGCTCGGCCTGGGGCTCCTCCTGGCCCTGGTCCTGCATGCTGTTCTGTTCTGGGGACCCCAGGTCTCCTACCGCCCGGCCCTGGAGGAAGTGCGGGTGCGGCGGGTCCTGGTGGCCCAGCCCTACCGCCCGGCCGTGCCCCCTCCCACCCCACAGGTGCCGCCTGCCCAACCGGATCGGGCGCACCTGCCTGCGGCGGCACCGGCGCTCGCCCCGGAGCTGGCCAGGGTGCCTGTGCCCTCCCCGACGCCGCCGGTTCCGGGGGGAGGCGACCGGGTTCGGGAGGGGACGACGGTGCCCACCACGACCGAGACGGGCCTCTCGGTTGCCGCCGCCCCCCGGGAGGAACCCCTGGCGGGCCGCGCCCCGGCCGGGTCTCCCGACGAGTGGGCGGCGCTGTTCGCCGAGCTCCAGGCCCGGGGAAAGGAAATTGCCGCGCAGGACGCCCTGCACCGGGCGGAGTCGGAGGCGGCGGTGGCCCATCCGGTGGGGCGCGAAGCCGGGAAGGGGGGCTACCTGGACCCCCGGATCCGGACCAAGGTGGTCAGCTACCCGCCCACCTCGGTGGAGACCTCCCACCCTCCCATTCCCTACCCGGACCTGCGCTTCCACCGGGAAGAGCTCCAGGCGGGCATCTGCCGGGTCTGGTATCGGGTGGGGACGGACCGGTCGGGGCGGGTGGCCCGCACCCAGCTCAAGGCCCCCTCCACCCGGGCCGACCTGGCGCGCTACGCTCCCTTCGTGGACGCCGTGAAGCAGAGCGTGGACCGGTGGGTCTTCGACCGCACCGAGGCCGAGGTCCACGTGGACGTGTTGTTCGAGATCGAGTGAGGGCCCGTGAGGAATCCCGCGATCCGGAGACGGCGCCGATGGTACCTGCGGCTCGCGGCTGCCGCGTTCCTGGTGGGCTGGGCGGCCGTGCCGGGTTCTGCCGCCGAGGACCCCTGCCTGGAGTGCCACGGCCTCTACGGCCTGGGGATCGAGGGCCGTCCCCTGTGGATGCACCGGGACGCCTTGGGCGCTTCCCTCCACGGTCGCCTGGCGTGCGCCGACTGCCACAAGGGCGTGGGGGGGATTCCCCACGGCGCGGTGCGGATCCGGTGCGATCTGCTGTGCCACGTTCCCGGGGCGAGCCACGAGGCCCTGGCCGCGTCGGTAGAGCGCGGTGCCCACGCCGGGTTGGGGGAGCCCGCCTGCCTGGGGTGCCACCGGTCCGACATCTCCTTGCGGGGTGCGGGTGCCCGGGCCGACGCCCTGTGCCTTTCCTGCCACCCCGGGCTCGGGGCCGGCAGGATTCGCTATCCCGACACCCCGGGGGCCTTCGGCGACCGCGCCCACCGCAGGTCCAATCCGCCGCGCCGTCTGCCCACCTGCGCCGACTGCCACGGCGTGCACGAGCTCGCTTCGGGAGCCGAGGCCCGGCAGCGGTGCGGCGCGCCGGGGTGTCACCCGGGAGCCGACGCAACCTTCGGGGCCCTCTTCGACCACCGGGGAGAGCCGGGCCGGGCCCCCTGGGGAGGGGCCGGCGCCGTGGCGCTGGCGCTCGGGGGCGCCCTGGGGGCCGTGCTGCTCGCACATGGCCTGCGGGGGAGCCGATGAGCCCCGTTCCCGCGCGGGTGGAGGTGCTGGATCCCGTGGACCGGTGGCTCCACCTGGGGGCAGCCCTGGGCGGCCTGGGGGCCCTGGCGACGGGACCGTTCCTGGAGTCTCCCTCCCTCGCCAGCGGGTTCGGCCCGGCCGCAGGAGCGCTCGGGTCGCTCCACGGGTGGTGCGCCGGGGCGCTCCTGCTGGCGTGGGCGCTCCATCTCACCCGGATTTGTCTGGCGTGGCTGGAGGGGAGGACACCGCTGGGGCTGCTCCTGCGCCCTGGAGACCTCGCGGCGCTGGTTCGCTGCCTGGCCTGGAACCTGCGGGTCGCACGGGAGCCCCCCTTGCCGGGCCGGTTCTCCTACCGGGAGAGGCTTCCCTACACGGCGCTCCTGTTGGCGGTGCCGGTCCTGGGGGCTACCGGCTGGGCGGTGAGCCACCCCGCCACGGCCTTCCGGGTCCTGGGGGCGCAGGGGCTCCTGGCGGCGGCCCAGGCGCATGCGTCGGCGGGCGTGCTCCTGGTTCCCTTCGTGGTCTGGCACGTCTACTTCGCCCACCTCCAGCCCGGGGTCCTGTTCTGGAACGGGGCGTGGCTCACGGGGCAGAGCCCGTGGACTCGCGTGGCTGCCCTGCGGCCCGGGTGGGCTCGCGAGCTGGCCGCGGATGCCGCCCCGGCGAGGGACCGGACCCAGGAGGCGCCTTCGGTGGAGAGCCTGCTGGAGACCGGAAACCGGGCGGCGCGAGAGGGGCGCCTCGACGTGGCGGAAGAGGCCTTCCTGGAGGCCCTGCGCCTGTACCCTGCTTACTCCCAGGCGCTCTTCAACCTGGGCGTGGTGCGGTCCCGGAGGGGGGACCGGGCGGGGGCCGCCGACGCCCTGGAGAGGTTTCTCGAGGCCGACCCCTTCGGACCGGTCTCGGGGCGGGCGCGAACGCTCCTGGGGGAACTGCGGGGGGAGCCGGCCCATCATGAGTAGCGTGACGGGTAGCCTTCCCCTGCGGGCCGCGCTCAGCGGGGGGCTCCTGGG
>JBFLZB010000041.1 GCA_040756475.1 Thermodesulfobacteriota bacterium | reverse complement strand
CGGCGTCGCCCTATCGCGTTCCCTCGGCGCGCAGCGCAGCCGGGGTGTAGTCCTCCAGGGTCCGGCGGATGGTGACGTCGTACATCCGACTCTCGTTGTCGAGGCCGATGGCGAGATAGCGCCCGGCCTGGAGGTCGGTGTGGACTTCCAGGGTGGTCCACAGGGCCGGAAGCTCGTAGTAGTTGACCACGTGGCCCTCCGACACCCGCCAGAGCTGATCCCGGTTGTCGTACTGGTCCACGAGCAGGATCTGCCAGCTGTCCTCGTCAACGTAGAAGGTGCGGCGCTTGTAGAGGTGGCGGGACCCCTCCTTGACGGTGGCGTCCACGACCCAGACCCGGTGGAGCTCGTAGCGCAGGTGCTCGGGGTTGACGTGGAGGGGCGTGAGGATGTCCTTGTACTTGAGTCGGTCGCTGTGGAGCTTGTAGGAGTTGTAGGGGACGTAGATCTCCCTCTTGCCCACGAGGTTCCAGTCGTACCGGTCGGTGGCGCCGCTGAACATGTCGAACTGGTCGGTGGTGCGCATGCCGTCGGAGGCCGTGCCCGGGTTGTCGTAGGCCACGTTCGGCGCCCGGCGCACCCGGCGCTGGCCGGGGTTGTAGATCCAGGCGCTGCGGGGCTCCTTGACCTGGTCCAGGGTCTCGTGGACGAGCAGCATGTCGCCGGCCAGGCGCGCCGGGGCCGTGACGATCTGCTTGAAGTAGAGGATCTTGTTCTGGAGGGCCTGCTCCGTCATCCCTTCGTGGCTGTAGACGAGCATCGACTCGTCTTCGAACTTCACCAGGGTGTAGGCACCCCCCCGGGTGGGGGCGGCCTGGGCGATGTAGCGCGCCACCGTGTCGCCCCGGTAGCGCAGCAGGTGGTTCCATATGACCTCGATGCCGCTCTTGGGCAGGGGAAAGGGGATGCCGTTCACGGCGCCCGTCAAACCGTTCCCGCCGTCCACCAACTCGGCCGTGGCGGCGCTCTTGCGAGTCATGTCGTAGATGCGCTGGGGCGCCGAGGCGCTGCGGCGGGTCGGGTAGACGGGGAGCTTGTAGGAGTCGTAAGCCTGGAGCAGGGCCTGGTGCCCGGCCGAGAGCTTGTCGGCGTACTGGGCCATGTTGGCGGCGGTGATGGTGAAGAGGATCTTGTCGTCCGGGTAGGGGTCGGGGTGGTGCATGCCGGGCCGGTAGCCGGAGGGCGGTACCGTGATGCCTCCCTCCCAGGCCGGAATGGTGCCCTCCTTGTTTCCGGCCTTCTCCGCGCCCAGGGGGGTCAGGTCCGCTCCGAGACGGGCGAGCTCCTCGGGGGTTGCCTTGGCCCAGGCCGCGCCCGCAGCCACCGCGAGGGCGAGGACCAGGGCGCCGATGCTCGACGCAGTTGCCTTCGTGCGCATGGCGATCATCTCCCGTCTCTCAGAACGAGTACTTGACGTTGAGCGCGACGAAGTCGCGGTCGTTGATCAGGTTTCGCCGCCCCGCCCCGAAGAAGCTCGTGTAGCTCAGGTCTCCCGACCAGGAGCTCAGGTAGGTGGCCCCCAGGCCCGCGGTCACGGCCCTGCGGCCTTCGAGGAAGTTGCCTCCGGGGCCGGGGGTGGTGCCGTTCACGTCGTGGGCCCAGGCGAGGCGGGGGGAGAGGTTCACGGCCCCCACGGCGTTGTTGTAGTCGAGCCGGTACACCGCCCGGTAGCCCCAGGAGTTGGCGTCGGCAAAGGCCGACGCGGGCTCGTACTTCCCCGCGGCGTGGATGCCGTGGGTGTACGCCAGGTCCTCGTTGCCGCCGATGTAGGTGCCGGGAGCCTCCAGGCGCAGGTCGTTCTTGTGGGGCATGTTGTGCACCCGGGTGTACCCCACCTCGGCCACGAGCACCGACTGGTCGGTCCACAAAAAGCCCGGGCCGAAGACCTTGGTGCCCGTGGCCTGGACTTGGGTCATGTTGCGCAGGATGTAGCCCGAGATCTCCTGGTCCAGCCTCATGTAGGTGTTCTGGAGCTGGTTCTTGTCGGCGAGATCTGCGTTGAGCCCGCCGAGGGTGGCGAACAGGAGCTCCAGGTCGTCCGCCTGGAGGGGCACGTCCCGGCGGTGGGAGACCTCGCCCTGGAGGGCGATGCCGGTGCTGCGCAGCAGCGTGTTGAAGCTCACGCCGAAGAGCTTGATGTCTTCCGGGTACTCGGTGAAGTAGCGGGCGGTCTTGGCGTAGTTGTCCAGCGCGATGGCGGAGAGCGCCGCGGTGGGGTTGTTGCCGGTTCCGGCCATGGCCGGCCCGAAATTCGATACCACGTTCTGGGAGGAGGCTGCGGCGGCTGCCTCGCTCATGCCGGCTGCCGTGCCCGCCGCCGTGCCGGCGGCTACGGCTTGCGCAGGGGTGCCCCCCGTCGCGAGGGTGCCCGCCACCGCGGGGCCGACGACTCCGACGGCGCTCGCCGCCGCCACCCCGGCGGCCGTGCCCGTGCGGGAGCTGATCACGGGAAGCCGGCTGTGGTAGTTCACGAAGAAGAAGCCGAACTCGGTGTCGTTGAGCCCCGGCGCGAACCACCGCAGGCCCAGGCCGTACTGGCCCTGGTCGTCGGCGTTGCGGGTGGAACCCCGGGGCACGGCCTGGAAGACCTCGTCTGCGGGCCTGTCTCCTCCGTCGGGGTATGCCCCGAACCCCAGCAGAACCTTCTTGCCCCCGGCGCCCACGATGTCGGACGAGCTGAAGTAGGATCCCACGGGGTCGATCTCCACCGGCTCCCAGTCGTAGAGGTACACGGCTTCCAGGTTGAGGTTCCGGCTGAGCCCCAGGGACCCCCACACCATCCCCTCGGGCACCAGGGCCTCCTTGAGCTCGGAGCCTGGCTGGCGCAGCGCCGCCACGTTGACGGGATTCAAGATGTTGATGCCGCTCTGGATGAAGGTGCTCTCCCCCCAGCTCACCACCTGCTCGCCCACCCGGAGCTGGAAGGGGCGGGTCCCCAGGTTCACCTTGCCCCAGACGTAGGCGTCGAGGAGGTCGATGTCCTTGCCCACGAGCTCCTTGGCGTCGTCCGTCAGGCTCGTGCGGTCCCGGTCGCGCCGCATGTTCTCGTAGTCGTAGAAGGCCGTGCCCCGGACGAAGGCGCCCACGTCGCGGCCCCGGACCTCGAGCTCCGAGGTGATGCGGCCCAGGTTGCTCACGATCCCCCGGCCGTAGTTGAGGTTGCCGTCGTCCCCATTGAGGGAGTAGGCCTTTCCTCCGTTGGCGACGCCGATGAGGTCCGGGTCGCGCTTCTCCACCCGCCACATGATCCCGTAGGACAGGGTGGTGTCGAGCCGGACCTGGAAGTAGTCGCCGTCATAGAGCTGGAAGGCCCCGGCGGCGGCGGGGAGAAGGAGGCAGATCGAAGCGGCGAGCGCGGCCAGGCCCCGGAAGCCCCGGGCCCGCCGGCAAGGGCGTGCGGTCTCGTGCACCGTGTTCTTCATGGGAGCTCCCCGTGGCGTGAGAGGTTGGGTCAAGGAGCCAGGACCACGGACGGGTCTGCGATCACGACCCGGCCGCCGTCGGTGGCGAGGAAGGCCGCGGCCGCCCCCTGCATGACCTGGGTGGAGGCGACGCTGGCCGTGGGGTCCAGGAGCGAGCCGTGGTCCCCCTGGGTGAAGCCCACCCAGGCGTGAAGCGGGCTCGGGCTAAGACCCTCGGCGGGGGTGGTCTCGCCGACCTGGGTCAGATTCAGGACCCGGATGAGGGGATCGGTCCCTGCCAGCACCGAGGGCACCGTGCGGGGCGCCAGGACGGGGTTGGTGGGGAGGACGTTGTTGGGAACGACCCGGTCCCCCAGCACCTCGTAGAGGAGCAGGCCGCGCCCCGCAACAGCCCCTGGAGCGTAGTTGAGGGGGTCGGCCGAGTCCAGGGCCGCCTGGGCCACGGCGAAGAAGCTCTCGTAGTCGGCGGTGCCCTTGACCAGGCCGTTGGCTGCGAGACCGGCTTCGAGCCGGGGACCGAAGGAGGCCGAGCCGTCCAGGAGCTTGGCGATCCCGCCGCCGGGCATGGCGAGCACGGCGGAGCGGACCCCCGACTCCAGGGCGAGGAACGGCGTGCCCACCATGCCGCCCAGGGAGTGGCCCAGGAAGTAGACCTCGGAGGGGTCGAGGTCCGCCCCGCCTCCGTCGTAGTCAAGCTCCTCCAGGGCCTTGGTGAGGGCGAACAGGTCGGCCACCCCCTGGCGCACGTTGTCGCGACTCGTGAGCAGGCTCGCCAGGTTGATGAAGTGGGTGCCGGAGGCGTCCGGGGTGCCGTCCGGCCCCGGGGCGCCGGTGACGTTGTCGGCCAGGTCGAGGTCGAAGGTGCGCTCGGCCACGCCCGGAAGCCGCAGCGGGTGCCCCGGCGGGAGGCCGTGGAGCGGCAGGTCGATGGAGACGGCGGCAAAACCCGCCGCCGCCAGGGAGTCGGCCACGGCGAGAACGACGGAGCGGTTGGTGGTGATGCCGTGCTGGAAGATCACCACGGGCCACTTGCCTCCCGCGGGCCTCGCGGTCCGCGGCACCGTGAGGACGAGGGGGATGGTCTGGTCCGCCGTCTTTGCCGGTCCCACGGCGGCGTTGAGGCCGGTGAGGTGCTCGCCGAAGGTGGGGACGGCGGGGAGCCAGAAGCGGGCCAGGGGTGCCGTGGGTGCCTCGGCCGAGGGTATCCCCTGGTAGTAGGGGGCGGTCAGGGTGCCCACGTACACGAAGGCGAGATCGGGACTGCCCGGGACCAGGGCTCCCGTCGTGGCGGCCGGCCCCGGCGCGACGGCCGCCGCGCCCTGGGCGAGCTCGCGAACCCGGGCCAGCACCTCTCCGGTGGACTGGGTCGTCAGGGTCCAGCTCAGCACCACCGGGTCGGTGTCCACCCCGAAGGCGGCCAGGGCCGCCTCCTGGGCCCGGACCAGGCGGCGAACGGGCTCCAGGGCCGCGGCGGGGGTTCCCGTGAGATCGTGGGGCACGGTCTTGGCGGTGAGGTAGTGATCGGCCGCCATGGCCGAACGCCCATCGGCGCTGCGGATGCCGTCGGTCAGCGCCACGAGGTAGCTCGTGCGGGGCTCGAGGGGGCGCAGGGGCACGATGACCAGGGTCCGCCCCGCGGGGTCCACCGAAGACAGGGTCGCTGCAAACTCGGCGCCGAAGGCCAGTTCGCGGGTAACGCCCGTCACGGCCCCCCCGATGCCTGTGAGGGTCACCTCGAAGACCCGCACCGTCGCCGGCGTGAGGCTGGCGGGGTCGAGTTCGGCGCTGAAGGTGGTGCTGAAGGGGGCCACCGTGGAGAACCCGTCCAGGGCGTTGAGGGTTGCCTTGAGGGCCCGGGCCCCGGCGGAGTCCGACGCCAGGACGGGAATGTTCAGGGTGCCGTCCTGGGAGCCGCTGAAGAGGAGGTTGGTGGCCGAGGGCACCACCCCCCGGGTCAGGTCGAGGTTCGCGGTGAACCCCCGGGCGGCGGGGTGACCGCCGGACGCAGGGTCCTCCTCGAAGTCCACGCTGTTGCCGGGCAGGACGTCCGAACCGCAGCCGAAGAGCAGGGCCGCGGCCAGGAGCGCGAGTGCTGCCCGCAGGGTGTTCCGCCATGGCTTGCGTCGCATGCGACCTCCTCTCGTGCTTCGGTGCAAATGCTCCCCTGGGGGCTGAAGATATGGGGAAGCGGCTACGCTGTCAATGGAATCAAAAGTCGTTCTGTTTGGATGTTGCTCAGGGCGGGAGCTGGAGTTGCCGCGCTCATTGCAGGGCGAACCGCGCCCAGTGCGCGGTGTCCGCGTGCAGAGCATCGCCCGTTTCCTTCCCTGCCTGCCCGTTCCTCGATAACAGAGAATGATTCCAAGATCTGTTCCTTCCGCGATCCTTCCGGGCGCAGGGCGGGTTCCGCCGTCCCGCAAGGGAAACTGCGGGGCACCAGGTTTCAGGGTCGAAATCGAAATCGGAATCGACGCCGACTCCGATCCCGATTTCGATTTCGACTGGGCACAGGCGAAACCAAACGTAGCGCCCCGGCGGCAGGAGGCGCGGCCTCGCCAGCGCGCCTTCTAATACGCCAGCCGCTCCATTTCCACCAGCCGCGCTGCGATCTGGTCGCGCAGGGCCACCGTGTCGGCGGGAGTGCGCCGCAGCAGGCGGCGCAGGGCCGCGAGCATGGTGGTGAGGGTATCGCCCGACTCCATGGCCGCCAGGGTCTCCCGGGCGAACCCCTCGGCCCGGGACATGGCCTCCTCGCAGGCGATGCGCGCGATGGCCACGGGAACCGCTGCAGCGGCCTCTCCCCGCTTGCCCGCGTCCTTGAGAGCCCGCAACAAGGTGGATTCTGCCGTGTAGGCGGCGATGCACAGGTCTGCGAGCCGGCTCAGGACGACCTGCTGCTCGGCGAGGGCCTTCCCATGCTTCTGGGCCGCCACCCCGGCCACGAAGAGGGCGAACTTCTTGAGGTTCGCCACGAGCTTCACCTCGGCGTCCAGGAGCCCCGTCTCCGCCTCGAGGTCGAAGCTCGGGATGCCCATGAGCTCCTCCTGGAGGGCCTTGGCCGCCTGGAAGAGGGGGATCTCCCCCTTCATGGCCTTGCGCAGCAGCATGCCGGGCACCAGCATCCGGTTGATCTCGTTGGTCCCCTCGAAGATGCGGTTGATGCGGCTGTCCCGGTAGTAGCGCTCCACCGGGTACTCGGCGCAGTAGCCGTAGCCTCCGAATACCTGCACCGCCTCGTCCACCACATAGTCGAGCGCCTCGGAGCCGATCACCTTCACCATGGCGCACTCCACGCTGTACTCCTCGATGGACTGGAGCGCCGCCGCCCCGTGGGCCCCTCCCGAGGCCAGCAGGTGGTCGATGAGGCCCACGGTGCGGTACACGGCGGCCTGGGCGGCGTAGGTGCGCACGACCATCTCGGCGAGCTTCTCGCGGATCAGGCCGAAGTCGGCCAGGCGCCTGCCGAACTGCTTGCGCTCCAGGGCATAGGCCAGGGAGTGCTCGATGGCGAAGCGGCAGCTCCCCACGCACCCGGCGCCGAGCTTGAACCGGCCGATGTTGAGGATGTTGAAGGCGATCTTGTGGCCCTGGCCGATCTCGCCGAGCACGTTGCCCGTCGGCACCCGGGCGTCCTCCAGGATCACGGTGGTGGTGGAGGAACCCCGGATCCCGAGCTTGTGCTCCTCGGGCCCCACGGTGAGGCCGGGCGTGTTCCGGTCCAGGACGAAACCGGTGAAGTGCTCGCCGTCGATCTTGGCGAAGACGATGAAGACCTGGGCGAGGCCCCCGTTGGTGATGAACTGCTTGGTGCCGTTGAGCACGTAGTGGGTGCCGTCGGGCGAGAGCACCGCCTTGGTGCGGCCCGAGAGGGCGTCGGAGCCCGCCTGGGGCTCGGTGAGGCAGTAGCACCCCACGGTGGACCCGTCGGCGAGGCCGGGCAGGTACTTCTGCTTCAGCTCCGGGGTGCCGTAGTACACGATGGGCAGGGTGCCGATGCCCACGTGGGCCCCGTACATGACCGAGAAGGAGCCCTGTCCCGACATGTTCTCGGTGATGAGGGCGCTGGAGGCCTTGTCGAGCCCCAGCCCGCCGTACTCCTCGGGCACGTCCGCCATGAGGAGCCCGAGCTCCCCGGCCTTGCGAAAGAGCCCGAGGGTGACCTCGAACTCCTTGTTCTCGATCGGATCCGAGACCGGGATCGCTTCGTTGACCACGAAGTCGCGGGCGGTCTTGGCAAACTGGAGCTGCTCCGAGGTCAGGTCCTCGGGGGTGAAGATTTCCCCCGGCGCGGTGTCCCGAACGAGGAAGCTGCCGCCTTTGACGTAGGATGCTTCGGACATGGGGGTCTCCTTTGAGAGGTGCGTGTCGCACGTTGCACGTTGCGGGCTGGGGTTCCCCCAACGAGCAACGAGCAATCCGCAACGAGCGTTGTCTTATCGCAAATTCTCGAAAATTCCCGCTGCGCCCATGCCGCCGCCGATGCACATGCTCACGGCGCCGTAGCGCACCTTGCGCCGGGGCATTTCGTGCAGGAGGGTCGCGGTGAGCTTGGCGCCGGTGCAGCCCAGGGGGTGGCCCAGCGCGATGGCGCCACCGCTGACGTTGGTGGTCTCGGGGTCGAGGCCCAGGGTGCGCATGACGGCCAGGCTCTGGGACGCGAAGGCCTCGTTGAGCTCCACGAGCCCCAGGTCCTGGATGCCGAGCCCGGCGAGCCGCAGCGCCTTTGGGATGGCCTCCATGGGCCCGATGCCCATGACCGCCGGGTCCACCCCCGCGACGGCAAAGGCGACGAAGCGCGCCAGGGGCTCGAGGCCCAGGGCGGACGCTCTTTCCGCGCTCATCACCACGGAGACCGCGGCCCCGTCGCTCATCTGGGAGGAGTTTCCGGCCGTGACCGACCCCCCCTGCCGGAAGGCGGGCTTGAGCTTGGCCAGGGCCGCCAGGGACGAGTCGGGGCGGGGCCCCTCGTCCTCGGCGTGGACGAGGGAAGTCTCCTCCACCTTCCCGTTCTTCCCAGGGGCATACCGCTTGACCTCCACGGGCACGAGCTCGTCCCGGAAGCGGCCGGCCTGCTGGGCTGCCGCCGCCCGCTGGTGGCTCTGGAGGGCGAAGGCGTCCTGATCTTCCCGGGAGACGCCGTAGCGGTCGGCCACGTTTTCGGCCGTGAGGCCCATGTTGAGGTAGGCGTCGGGCCCGGTCCGGACGAGCTCGGGGTTCACCATGATCTTGTTCCCGGTCATGGGGACCCGGGTCATGGACTCCGCGCCCCCGGCGAGCACCACCTCGGCCATGCCGGTCATCACGGCCTGGGCCGCGAGCGCGATGGTCTGGAGCCCGGAGGAGCAGAACCGGTTGACCGTCTGCCCCGGCACCGAGGGGGGGAACCCCGCCAGGAGCGCCGCCAGGCGGCCCAGGTTGAGGCCCTGCTCGGCCTCGGGGAAGGCGCACCCCAGGATCACGTCGTCCACCTGGGCGGGATCGAGCCCCGCTGTGCGCTCCAGGGCCCCCCGCAGGGCCGCGGCGGCCAGATCGTCCGGGCGGGCGGTCGCCAGCGCCCCCTTGAACGCCCGCCCCACGGGCGTGCGGATGCTGGTTACGATGACGGCTTCTTTCATGGAGTTCTCCTTGGGAGAATGGTGCGGGAATGCGCGTGGCTCGTTGCACGTGGCTTGTTGGAGGCAACCCAACCTGCAACGGGCAACGCGCAACGAGCTAGTTCCTCAACGGCTTCCCCGTCTTGAGAATGTGCTGGATGCGCTCGAGGGTCTTTCTCTGGGCGCAGAGCTCTACGAAGGCGCGGCGCTCCAGGTCGAGCAGGTAGTCCTCGTCCACCACGGTGCCGCCGTCCACCTCGCCTCCGCACAGCACCCACCCCACCTTCTCGCCCACCAGGGCGTCGTGCGCGCTGATCTGGCGGCCCTGCACCATGTTGTGGAGCATGGAGCGGATGTTGGCCAGCCCGTCGCGGCCCATCACGGCCACCTTGGCCGGACGCTGCAGGGGCTGCCATCCGGTTTCCAGAAGATCGAGGGCCGCCCGTTTGGCGTCGCCGATCAGGTGCTCGGGGTTCAGGGAGACCGCGTCTCCTCCCCGCAGGAAGCCCAGGTCGAAGGCCTCCCAGGCCGAGAGGCCGACCTTGGCCATGCCGATGGTCTCGAAGGCCTGGCGCACGAAGGGCAGGGGGTCGGCGCCGGTCCCCGCCGGCGCCCTGGACATGGCGCGCAGCAAGAGCTCCTTGGTGCCTCCCCCCGCCGGCAGGAGCCCCACCCCCACCTCCACGAGCCCGATGTACGTCTCGTGGCTCGCCTGCACCCGGTGGGCGTGCAGACAGATCTCGGCCCCACCGCCGAGAACCCGGCCGAAGGGCGCGGCCACCACGGGCACGGGGGCGTACTTGAGCGCCATGGTGCCCCCCTGGAAGGCTCGGACCATGGCGTCGATCTCGGGCAGGTTGCCCTCCAGCGCCTCGAAGAGCAGCAGCATGAGGTTTGCGCCCACGGAGAAGTTCTCCCCCTGGTTGCCCACCACCAAGGCCTGGTACGAGGTGCCGGCCTCGGCCACGGTCTTCTGGATGGCCTGGAGGATGCCGCCCCCGATGGCGTTCATCTTGGAGTGGAACTCCAGGCACGCGACCCCGTCCCCCAGGTCCACCAGGGTGGCCTCGGGGTTCGCGTAGAGCTTTCGGCCGGCGGCCTTTAGGTCGGCGAGCACGACCACCCGGGGCCGCTCTGCCACGGGCACGTGGACCTTTGCCACCGGGTCCCAGACCCGCACCGCGGTGCCCTCGCGCAGGTAGAACGAGGGGTTGGGCGACGCGGCCAGGGCCTGTACCCCCTCGGGCACGTCCCGGCCCTCGGTTGCCATACGCTCCACCGAGGCCTTCACCCCGAGGGCGTCCCAGATCTCGAAGGGGCCGATCTCCCAGCCGAAGCCCCAGCGCATGGCCCGGTCGATGGAGGGGACGTCGTCGGCCACGTCCGGGATCCTCCGGGCGGCGTAGAGGAGGGTCTCGGCGGTCAGGTCCCAGGCGAATTGGGCACCGGGGTCTTTACCCGAGACGAGCGCGGCCACCCGCCGGCCGGGGTCGTCGATCCCCTTGGTCTCGGCCAGCGCGGGGAAATCGGCCTTGCCCTTGGGGCGGTACTCGCCCCTCGCCGGGTCGATGGCCAGGGTAACCTTGGCGCCGCCCTCCTTCACCACCTTGTAGAAGCCCGCGCCCGCCTTCTGGCCCAGGAGCCCTTGCTCCACCATGGCCGCGAGCCAGGGCGGAAGCGCGAAGACCTCCCGGCGCTCGTCGTCCGGGGCGCCCTCGTACTGGGTGCGGGCCACGTGGGCGAGCACGTCCAGGCCCACGAGGTCGGCGGTGCGGAAGGTGGCCGACGCGGCACGGGCCAGGGCCTTCCCGGTGAGGGCGTCGACCTGCTCCACCGTCAGACCGTGCTTCTCCATGGCCCGCAGGGTGTAGAGCATGGAGAAGACCCCCACCCGGTTGGCGATGAAGTTCGGGGTGTCCTTGGCGAAGACCACGCCCTTGCCCAGTCGGTCCTCGGCGAAGCGGGCGAAGGCGTGCAGCGCCTCGGGGTCGGTGGTCCCGGCGGGCACCAGCTCCATCAGGTGCATGTACCTGGGCGGATTGAAGAAGTGGGTGCCGAAGAAGCGCGGCCGCAGCTCCTCGGGCAGGGCTTGCGCCATGGCGTCGACCGAGAGGCCCGAGGTGTTGGTGGTGAGGAGGGCTCCGGCCTTGAGGTGCGGCGCGAGCTTGGCGAAGAGGGCGGTCTTGATGTCGAGGCGCTCCACCACCGCCTCCACCACCCAGTCCACGGCCGCGAGCCGGGGCAGGTCGTCTTCCAGGTTGCCGGGGGTGACGAGGGCGGCCCGGTCCCGGTGGCCGAAGGCCGCGGGGCTGGCCTTGAGCGCCTTCTCGATCCCTTCCCGGGCCAGGCGATTTCGCACGTGGGGGTGTGCGAGGTCCTGACCTTTCTTCTTCTCGTCCTCGGTGGGCTCCCGGGGCACGATGTCCAGGAGCAGGGAGGGGATGCCGGCGTTGGCCAGGTGCGCCGCGATGGCGCTCCCCATGACGCCGGCTCCCAGCACGGCTGCCTTGCGGATGGGCATGGAGGGTCCTCCTGTGGAGTGGGTCGATTCGCCCCGAACGTCGGGGCATGGGCCGCGTCAAGAGGGGAGAGGCGGTTGGGGCGGACTGCGGATCCCGTTGAGAAGCACGTCGAGAAGGGGCGCGGCCTGGGGCGCCAGGGGCCCCCGGTTCGGCCTGAGGATCCAGGCCGACACGGTCTCGTCCACCGCCCCGAAGACCACGCGCCGCAGCATGCGGGTGCCCACGTCGGCGCGCACCTGCCCCGCGGCCTTCCCCTCCTCGAGCACCGCCTCGATGCGGCGGGCATACTCCCCCAGGGGTCCCGCGATGGCGGTGCGCACCGAGGTCTCGGGCTGCCGGAGCTGGAACTGGAGGAAGGAGGCGACGTCGGGATCGCCCTCCATGAGCTCCAGGTGCATCTCCACGAGTCGGCGCAGCTTGCCCAGGGGGCAGGGGATCGCGGCGATCTCCCGGTCGAGGCGGGCGAAGAGCGTCTCGAGCACCCGGCGAAACGCGCTGACCAGGAGGTCTTCCTTGCTCGGGAAGTAGAGGTAGATGGTGCCGTCCGCCACGCCGGCCTCCCGGGCCACCTGGGCGACGGTGCAGTTGTGGTAGCCCTGGCGGCTGAAGGCGCGCACCGCGGCGTCGAGGATCTCCTGCTGCCGCTCGGCCTTGCGGTCGGCCGATCGGTTCATCTCGCCTCCCGGTAGAGGGCTTCCAGGCGGTCCTTGTAGTGCTCCGTGACCTGCTTGCGGCGCACTTTCATCGTGGGGGTCACCTCGCCCTCCCCCATGGAGAACTCGTGGGGAAGCAGAACGAACTTCTTGACGCTCTCGTACGAGGCGAGCTCGGCCTTGCGCTGGAGCTGCTCGATGAGACGGGCATAGTAGTCGAGGATGTGGGGGTCCTGGACGAGCTCCTCGACCGGCTTGTCGGGCAGATTCTTGAGCTGTGCATAGCGTTTGAGCCAGTCGGGGTCGGGCACGATAAGGGCCGAGACGAAGTTCTTCCGGTCGCCGTAGAGCATGGCGTCGGCGATGTACTTGCTGAGCTTGAGGACGTTCTCCACCTTCTGTGGGGCCACGTTCTTGCCGCCCGCCGTGACGATCAGGTCCTTCTTCCGGTCGGTGATCTTCAGGAACCCGTCGGCGTCGAACTCGCCGATGTCGCCGGTCAGGAAAAACCCGTCGTCGGTGAACACCTCCCTCGTGGCCTGCTCGCTGCCGTAGTAGCCCGAGAAGACGCTGGGCCCCTTCACCAGGATCTCTCCGTCGTGGGCGATGCGTACCTGGAGGTTGGAGAGGGGGGGGCCCACGGTGCCCACCTTGTTGCGGGTGGGGGTGTTGACGGCAATCACCGGCGAGGTCTCGGTGAGGCCGTATCCCTCGAAGATCCGCACGCCGATGGCGTTGAAGAACTTTCCGAGCTCGGGAGACAGGGGGGCTCCCCCCGAGATGAAGAAGCGCAGCCGTCCCCCCACCTTCTGGCGGATCTTGGCGTAGACCAGGCGGTCCGCCAGTGCGTACTGGACCTTGAGCCCCAGGGGAAGTTGCTGACGCGCGGCCTGGAGCTCTCCGACCTTTCTCGCTACGCCCAGCGCCCAGAAGGTGAGGGCTTTGACCGGCGCCGGGGCGTCTGCGGCCTTCGCCTGGATGCCCGCGTAGACCTTCTCGAAGATCCGCGGCACGCTCACCGCCACGGTCGGCCCCACCTCCCCGAGGTTCTGGGCCACGGTGTTGAGGCTCTCGGCATAGGCGATCACGGTGCCGCAGTACAGCATCAGGTAGTACCCCCCCATGCGCTCCAGGATGTGGGCCAAGGGAAGATGGGCCAGGCACACGTCCCCGGGGCCGAGGTCAAACTCCTCCAGGCTCGCCTCCACGTTGGAGAGGATGTTGCGGTGGGTGAGGGGAACCCCCTTGGGCTCGCCCGTGGTGCCGGACGTGAAGAGGATGGTGGCGACATCGTCGGGTTGCGCGGCGGCCACACGCTCGGCAAGCACTTCGGGATCGCGCTGCTCGCCCTCGGCGGCCAGGGCAGCCAGGGTGACCGCCCGGGGGTCGTCGACCCCCTCCAGGGCTTCGGACTCCATGGCCACCACGAGCTCGAACCCCGGCACCCGGCCCAGGAGGGGTAGAACCTTCGCCGCCTGCTCCGCGTCCGACGCAAAGACAACCGTGGCGCCGCTGCGCTCCAGGAGCTCCCGGATCTCCCGTGGGGTAAGGGTAGGGTAGAGGGGCACCGTGAGGGCGCCGGCCGTGAGGATGCCGGTGTCGGCCACGGCCCATTCGTACCGGGTGTGGCTGAGGAGTGCGACCCGGTCGCCCACCCGCAGCCCCCGGGCTGCCAGACCCCGGGCCACCCGCGTGACATACCCGTAGAACTCGGCCCAGGGGACGTCGCGGTAGGTACCCCCCTGCTTCACCCGCATGCAGGGGCGTTGCTTCCAGCGGTCGTGGCGGTCGCGTATCATCTGGGGCAGGGTCATGGGCGCCTCTGAATGAATATTCATTCGATGACCCGAGCCTAGATGGCCCGCGGCGGGGTGTCAAGGGGAAAGAAACTGTGTTTTGGCAATTTATGGGTGGTCCGTTGGGGTTTGCGGGTTGGAGAGGACCGGCGGGGAGGCGATGGGCGGCGAAAGGGAGGAACCGTGACGGGGGCCAGGGCCGGGAGCAGGGGGAGCACGCTGCGCGTCGCTTTCGTGGAGGGGTTTTGGGGAGGAAGCCACCGGGCGGCGGCGGAGGGGTGGGCGGCCCGTAGCCGCCACCAGGTCTGCCTGCTCCACCTGCCCGCGCGGTTCTGGAAATGGCGCATGCGGGGGGCCGCCTTTGCGTTCGCTCGGCAGCTGCGGAGCCGGGAGGAGGCCGGGCTGCCGCCGCCGGACCTTGTCTTTGCCACCAACATGGTGGACCTCGCCCACCTGAGGGCGCTCCTTCCCCGCCGGATGGCGGCGGTCCTCTACTTCCACGAGAACCAGGCCTCCTATCCTCCCCCCCTGGACCGGGAGGTCCCGGAGCGGGACCTGGGGTATGCGTTCACCGACCTCGCCAGCGCCCTGGCCGCCGATCGGGTGGCCTTCAACTCGGGCTCCCAGCGCGACGGCTTCTTCCGGGAGATGGGGGGCCTCGTCCGCCGCATGCCCGATGCCCGGCCCCTGTGGGCGCTCGACGAGGTGCGGTCCAAGTCCCTGGTGCTGCCGCTCGGGATTCGCCTCGACGACTTCCCCCCGGTGCCGGCTCGAGGGGGGGCGCCGCCCCTGGTGGTGTGGAATCACCGCTGGGAGTGGGACAAGGACCCGGACACGTTCTTCCGGGTGCTGGGGCGCCTGTCGGGCCGGGGCGTCCCGTTTCGGGTGGCGGTGGCGGGAGAGGGGTACCGCCGTGCCCCGCCGGTCTTCCAGCAGGCCCGCGCCACGCTGGGGGAGCGCGTCGTCCACTGGGGAAACGTCTCGGACCGGGGCGCCTATCTGCGCCTGCTCAGCCGAGGGGACGTGGCGGTGAGCACAGCCCGGCACGAGACCTTCGGCATCAGCCTGGTGGAGGCCGCCTTTGCCGGGGCCCATCCCCTGGCGCCCCGGGCCTTGAGCTACCCGGAGATCCTCCCGCCGGAGCTCCACGCAAGGTGCCTCTACGAGGGGGAGGCGGACCTGGAGGCCCGCCTGGAGGCGCTCGTCACCGGCCGGACGGCGCCCGTGGCGCCCGCCGCGCTTCGGGCTCTCCTGGGGGACCACGACTGGGGGAAGCGGGCCCGGGAGTGGGACGACCTCGTCGCCCAGGTCGCCCGAGACGCCGGTGCCCCCTGACCAAAGGCATGCCCCCCCGACGTCGGGGTAAGGCGGGGCGTCTCCGGGATCCACAGGCTGGGCGGGGAGCGGGTTCGGGGAACCCCTACGCTCCGCCGTGCAATTCGCGACGCTTCGAAGGCGCAGGCCCAGCGGACTAGGTGCTCCGAGCATCATCCGTTTCAGGAGCATTGCCCGCTTCGGTCGATGCGGCGCACGGCTCCGCTACGGGGCTCCCCGAACCCGCCCTGAAACTGAGGTGGTCGATCTGGCGCCTGCGGGCCCGGAAAGGATCGGGGGGCGGCGAACCTCCGGTGGCGAACCTCCGGTTTCCAGCGAAGGCGGAAGTGTGGTATACAAGCAGCTTATGCGATCGAGGAGGGGGACGTGCCGCACGGGTGAGCCAGGGCGGGCCCCGTCGGGACGAGACAGGGGAGGGAGGCAGTGGGTCCCCGGTCTTTCTCCGATTGGCTTCTCGCGGTGCTCGTGGCCGCCCTCGTCGTGGGGATGCTCCTCACCATATGGGCCGGCGCCACGGGGCGCATTCGCTCGCGCCACGGCGCCGAGAGCCGTGCTCCCGGCACCGCGGGCGAGGCAGGGCAGCTAGCGGGCTGCGGCGCCGATGTCCTCGATCCGGTAGGTTCGGGTGCCCAGGCCCAGTTCCTCGGCGTGGCGAAGCTGGGCAGACCAGTCGATCTTGGTGTAGACGCCCCGAAACTTGTCTTCCCCGGGGGCCCAGTTGGCCGTGAGGGCGGTGCCTTCGTTGCCCGGTCGGGCGTTGACCCGATCCACGCAGGCCTGGTCCAGTGCAACTGGGTCGGCCGAGGAGAAGATCCCCACGTCGCCTACGATGGGCGCATCGTTGTGGCCGTAACAGTCGCAAGCCGGGCTCACCTGGGTCACGAAGTTCACGAAGAGGCTCTTGTCCCGCTTGCCCTGGAGGACTCCGAGGGCGTACTCGGCCATCTTCTCCTGCATGGTCTCGGGCCCTTCGTTCCACTGCACCTGGATGGCCCCCTGGGGACACGTGAGGATGCACTCGCCGCACCCGACGCACCGCTCGCTGTCGATGAAGGCCGCTTCTCCCACGGAGATCGCTCCTTGGGCGCACCACTGCACGCACTCTCCGCAGACGACGCAGAGCTTCTTCTTGACCTTGGGCGCGACGGTGGAGTGCTGTGCCAGCTTTCCCTCGCGGGCCGCACACCCCATGCCGAGATTCTTGAGGGCCCCTCCGAAGCCGGAGAGTTCATGGCCCTTGAAGTGGGCGAGTCCTACCAGAACATCCGCGTGGGCAATCTCTGCGGCCACCACGGCCTGGGTGATGTGCTTTCCGGCCACCGGGACGCGCACCGAGGTGCTGCCCCGAAGGCCGTCGGCGATGATGAGGGGGGCACCGGTGGCGGTGTAGTCGAAGCCGTTCTGGAGGGCGGTCTCCAGGTGGCTCACCGCCTCACCCCGGCTGCCCACGTATAGGGTGTTGGCATCGGTGAGGAAGGGTTTTGCGCCCAGGGCCTTGAGCACGTCGATGACCCGTCGCACGAAGACCGGGCGGATGAACGAGGTGTTCCCCTTCTCGCCGAAGTGGAGCTTGACCGCCACCAAGTCGCCCCGCTGAACGCGGCGGGACACGCCGGCCCCTTCGAGGAGCGTCTCCACCTTGTCGAGGAGATTGCGGCGCGGCGTCGTGCGCAGGTCGGAGTAGAAGACGTCGGAAGAATTCATGGGGGGTGCCTCCTCCGGGGGGTGGGTTTCGTGGAACGGGGCGGAATCTAGCACAGGGCGGGGGAAGACAAAACATCCGGTCCTTCTTTTTTCGTTTGTCCGGAGACCGGCCGGGATCGCCGAAAAGGAGGAAGGTGCATGTTCTGCGTTGGGGACAAGGCCGTCTACCCGGCCCACGGGGTAGGGGAGATCACCGCCATCGAGACCCGCGACATCATGGGCAGACCTCTAGAGGTCTACGTCATGCGGATCCTGGATCGGGAGATGACGATCATCATCCCGGTGTGCAAGTGCGGCGACGTGGGGCTGCGGCAGGTCATGGGGCAGGACGAGGTGGATCGGGTCTTCCAGGTCCTGCGGCAGCGGCGCCGCGTCAGTGACAACCAGACCTGGAACCGCCGTTTTCGGGAGTACAGCGACAAGATCCGAACCGGGTCGGCGGTGGAGATCGCCAAGGTGCTGCGCGACCTCTACCTCCTGCGGGCCGGGAAGAACCTGTCCTACGGCGAGAAGCGGATGCTCAACACGGCCATGGAGCTTCTCTCCCAGGAGATCGCGGTGGCCAACGGCCAGAAGGCGAGCCAGGCGGAGGAGCAGATCCTCCTGGCCTTTGGGGACGTCTCTCACCTGGAGGGTTGAGCCTTGGGCAGGGGCGCCTTTCGTACCACGCTGTTTTTCGCTTGTCTCGTGTCCGGGGCCCTCGCGGGCCCCGGTTTCACGTCCTGGGAGCAGGCGCCGCTGCTCGGAGCCGCTGGCGGGGTGGCCCTGTTTGCAGCCGCCGCCCTCGTCGAGCGCGCGATGCTCCGGGCGCCCCCCTACGGCGTGCTGGGGGCGGCGGTGGGAGTCGCAGGCGGGTTGCTGGCCGCCCTGTGGGCGCGGCGGGCGTTCGGGCTCGATGCCATGCCGCTGGCCGTTGGCATCGGGGTTGCTGCGAGCCTCGTGTACCTGGGAGGCGTCGCCGGCCTTCGCGGGGTGCGCGCCCTCCGACTCGCCACGGGAAAGTCGGGGGTGGCCGCCTCCGCGAGCCCGAAGGTGCTCGACACCTCGGCCATCATCGACGGTCGGATCGCCGACATGGTGGAGTTGGGCTTCATCGGCGGGCCCCTGGTGGTTCCCCAGTTCGTTCTCAACGAGGTTCAGGGAGTTGCCGACAGCACCGACCCCCTCAAGCGGGCGCGGGGCCGGCGCGGCCTGGGGATCCTCGAGCGTTTGCAGGGGCTCGAAGGGGTGGAGGTTCGCATCACGGATCAGGAGTTTCCCCGCATCAAAGAGGTGGACGGCAAGATCGTGGCCCTGGCCAAGGCCACCGGCGCCACCGTGGTGACCAACGACTTCAACCTCTCCAAGGTCGCCGAACTCCAGGGGGTGCGCACCCTCAACGTGCACCAGCTCGCCCACGCCCTGCGGCCCGTGGTTCTCCCGGGAGAAGAGGTGCAGGTGACCGTGCAGAAGCCGGGCAAGGAGCCGGATCAGGGGGTGGGCTACCTGGAAGACGGGACCATGGTGGTGGTGGAGGGGGGCGCCGACAAGCTCGGGCAGTCCATCAAGGGGATCGTGACCTCGGTGCTCCAGACCACCGCCGGTCGCATGATCTTCGCCCGATCCCCCGGCGACGAGGGCGAGGAGAGCGCGCCGCGGCGGCGCGTCTGGCGGCGGCGGGCGTGAGGAACTGGGCCGTGGTTCCCGCGGGGGGGGCGGGGGTCCGGATGGGAGGAGGGGTTCCCAAACAGTTCCTGCCCCTGGGGGGGCGGCCGATCCTGGTGAGGACCCTGGAGGCGCTCCTGTCCTCGCCCGTGTTGGCGGGGGCCGTTGTGGTCGTGCCGACTCCCGAGGTGGAGCGCACCCGAGAGCTGCTGTCGGGTGCTGGAGTGCCCAAGGTCCTCCGGGTGGTCGCGGGGGGGGGCGAGCGCCAGGACTCGGTGCGCTTGGGCCTCGAAGCGCTCGTGGAAGCCGAGCCCGACGATCTGGTCTTCGTCCACGACGGGGTGAGGCCGTTTCCCCCGGTGTCCCGGTTTTCGGAGCTGGCGGCGGCCGCGCGCCCGGACGGGGCCTTGTTCGCCCTGGCGTGCCGCGACACGCTCAAGCGGGCGGCGGAAGGGGCCGTTCACGACACCGTCGACCGGACGGGGCTGTGGCACGCCCAGACCCCCCAGGTCTTCCCGTCCCGCCTGTTGCGCCAAGCCCTGGATCGGGCGCGGGGCGCGGGGCGCGCCGCCACCGACGAGGCCGGCCTGGTGGAGGCCCTGGGCCGGCGGCCGCGCCTGGTGCCGGGGGATCCGCGAAACCTCAAGGTAACCTGTCCCGAGGATCTCGAGCTTGCCGAGGCGCTCCTCCCGGGGCGCGGGCGGGCGCGCCGAGAAGGAGGCAGCGCGGTGGAGGCCTCCCCGAAAGACTGCGGATGGGCACCGGCCCTCCACGTGGGGCACGGCTACGACGTGCACCGGCTCGTGGCGGGGCGAAAGCTCGTACTCGGCGGCGTGGACCTGCCCCATGAGAAGGGCCTCCTGGGGCACTCGGACGCCGACGTGCTGGCCCATGCGGTGGCGGACGCGTGCCTGGGGGCCGCAGGGCTCGGGGATCTGGGGCGCCACTTTCCCGACACCGATCCCGCCTGGGCGGGCGCCTCGAGCCTTGCCCTGCTGGGCCACGTGGCGGACCGCGTCCGGGAGCGGGGGCTCGCGGTGCGACGGGTGGACGCCACCCTCGTGGCCGAGCGCCCCAAGATCGCCCGCCACGTCTCCCAGATGGAGGCCAATCTCTCGGCCGCCCTGGGCCTCGCCGCCGGCGGCGTCACGGTGAAGGCCACCACCACCGAGGGCCTGGGCTTCGAAGGCCGCGAAGAGGGCATCTCGGCCCACGCCGTGGCTCTGCTGGAGCAGCGTGGGACGTGACCGGTGACGGGTCCGATCGGACGGATCGGCCGGATCCGACCGATCGGTTTGCCCCCCGCCCCCCTGCCCCCTATCCCCGAATCCCCTTCTGGAGCAGCTCCCTCTGCACCTGGGTGACATACCTGGACAGGCGCGCTTCCACCGCGCCCCCCAGGGGATCGAAGCGCAGCCGCACACGGAGGGGAAACTCTCCCCCGTCGGGCTCCGGGCGACTCTCCACCACCTGACCGGGAAGGTTGCGCAGGGTCTCCCCGGGGCCCAGGGCGAGGTCGAGGAGCGCGGCCGTGGGGGGGGCTGCCTGGGGCGGCGTGGTGACGAGTTGGACGCCGCCGAGGCCCAGGTCCCATACCCGACACGGCCGCCTGTCCCGGGAAAGCTCGTTGGCAAGCCTCTCCAGGTGGGTTGGAGCGGCGGCCGTGCCCTCGAGCGCGGCCCCGGCGCCCAGCGCGCGTGCGTCCGCTTCCGAGAAGAGACGGAGCTCTCCCTTGAGATTCACGGAAACCCGGAAGTGCGCCCGGCGGTTGATCCGCACCATGTCCCCCGGGTTCGCGTCGAACGGCCAGACCTCCTGGGGCACACCGTTGATCGCAATCACCCGCGGGCCGGAGAGGGTACCGGGAACGCGCAGGAAGCCCTGGGCCGTTGCGACCTGGAACGCGGCGGGGCGGCCCGGCTCCAGGGGAGGAGCGTCGGACCCGGGGAGCGGGGCGAGAAGAAGGCGAGAGCCCTGCGCGTCGATGCACGCCGCCTCGCCCCAGGGCGCGGGGCCCTGGAAGAGGACCCCGCTGCGCTGGAGGAAGTCCCGGGTCCAGTCGCGGATCATGCTGGGTGCGTCGAAGGGCTTCAGGGGCCCAGGGTGCGAATGCGCTCGGTGGGCGTCTCGACTTCGGTGATGCGAAGGGCGAAGTGATCGGACCCCACCACCACCAGCTCCCCCTTGGCGATGACCCGATCGTTGACCACGAGCTCCACGGGGGCGTCGGTCTCCTTGTCGAGATTGATGATCGACCCGGGCCGCAGCCTCTGAATCTCCTTCAAGGGCACCACCGACTCGCCCAGGCGCACCATGACCTCCACTTCGATGTCCAGGATGAGATCGATGTTGTGCAGGTCTTGGTGGGCCGCCGGCGCCGGCGCCGGACCGGACCGAGGCTGTGCTGGCTCGGAGCTGGCGGGCTGGGGAGGGGGCTCTTCCCGGCCGGGAGACGGGCCGGCGCCGGCCCGGGCCAGGTGGGCCATCTCCCGTGCCACGTTCGGGGAGACCAGGAACCGGAAGGGGGTGTCGAGCACGCCGGGAACCGCGGCGGTTCCTGCGCTGAGAAACGCCTGAGGCCAGCCCAACACGGACGGCAGCTGCCCCCGGCTGGCTTCCCGCACCTCCGGCGGAGCAAAGGCGACCTCGCGGCCGAGCGCCGCGGACAGGTTCGGCGCTCCGCTTCCGGCCACCTGGGTCATGGCCTCCTTCAGGGCGTCCAGGTCCGCCTCGTCCAGGGCGTCCTTGGCGGTTCCCTCCCCTCCCAGGATCAGGTCGGCCAACTGGGAGGCCTCCCGGTGGCGAAGCAGGAAGACCACCTCTCCCGAGAGCCCCGAGCGGAAGGGGAAGACGAAGAGCACGTGACGGGTGGTGTCGAGATCGGCCACGGTGACCGCCTGCCCGAGCCCTTCCGAAACGGAAGCGGGCCGAGCCAGCAGGGCGGCCAGGGCCGAGTTGGCGCCGGCGAAGAACACCCGCGCCAGGCGCTCCACGGCCTGCACCTGAGCGGTGCTGAGCTCTGCCTCCTCCGGCGCCGGCTCCGTGCCGGCGGCGACGAGGAGCCGGTCGATCTCGTCCTGGGACAGGATGTCGGCCATCGAGGGCTCGTCCTCCCTGTGGAAAAGGCAACGGGGACCCGGAGGGGACCCATCCGTTGCCCGCCGTGGATTCCGGCAGCCGGCAGCCCCCTGCGGCTGCGCCGGTCCCGATGTCGTGCCAGACCCTCCGAAGATCCCGTCCGGGACTAGCCCCGGGCGGCTACGGCAGCCTCGAATCCCCCGGCGTCGTCCTCCTGGTCCGGGGTGTTCCCCGAAGCGTCCTGGAGGGCGGAAAGAATGCGCACGGCCCGCCGATTCTTCCGGCTCCCGAAGGAGGCCAGGAACTTGGGGATGCCCGCCACCTTCACCTTGACGGGACTGCCGGTTTCCCGATCCAGGGGCAGGAGATCGCCCACCCGCAGCGCCAGCAGGTCCCGAATGGCCATGCGCTTGTCGGCCAGATCGGCACTCAAGGTGGCGGGAGCCCTGGCCAGTACCTCCTCGATGCGCCGATGGTCGTCGGAGGTCATCCGCGTCGTGATGTCCGTGCGGTTCTCCTGCTTGAGCTCGACGGCAAAGGGTTCCAGGTAGATGGCCGGAATGCAGAAGTTCATCATCCCGGAGCTCTGCCCGATCTTCACCTCGTACACGATCACGACCACGATCTCGTTGGGCGCTACGATCTGCACGAGCTGGGGGCTCGTCTCCTGCCGCTCCAGGTAGAAGCGGGCGTCGCCGATGGTCTGCCAGGCCTCCTGGAGGTCGCGCAGCGACATCTGGATGAACCCTTCCACGAGCTGCTGCTCGATGAGGGTGATTTCCCGGTTCACCGTGGGTGTTTCCGAAGATCCCCCCATGAGCTTCTCGATGATGGCGAAGACCAGCGTCGGGTTGACCTCGTAGGCCAGCGTCCCCCCCTGGGGGGCGAGCTTCACCACGTTGATGCAGGTGGTCTCGGGCAGGCTCATCAGGAACTCGGCGTAGGAGAGCTGATCCACGCTCAAGAGCACGATGTCGGCAATGGTGCGCAGGTACGCCGAGAGGTTCAGGGCCAGGTTGCGGGCGTAGCGCTCGTGGAGGAAGTGAAGGCTCTGGAGGACGTTCTTCGAGATCCGATTGGGACGCTTGAAGTCGTAGCGGCTGGCGCGCTTGCGGTAGCCGGGTTGGGCCATGGCGGCCAGCGACACGGGTGTTGCGGGCGCTGCCGCGGAGGGGCTGGGCGACTCCTCCAGGAGGGGCACGCTCTGGAGCAGCGCGTTGACTTCGTCCTGGCTCAGCAGCTCGGACATGGGCAGATCCAAGGAGGAAGGCTACGGGAGCAAAGCGCAACAGCCGCCGCAGCGGGCAGGATCGGCCAGACGGGCGCAGAGCTTGAGGGAAACCGTCGCAGCGTCTGCGGCGCCGCGCGAGCCAACCGGGTCATTGCTTCGCCGCGACCCGTCAGAAGAGCCCGTCCAGGAACCCCCGAAGCCGCAGGATCGCCGAGGAGTGGAGTTGGCTCACTCGCGACTCGGTCACGCCCAGGATGTGGCCGACCTCCTTCATGGTCAGCTCGTTGAAGTAGTAGAGGGAGACCACCATCCGTTCCTTTTCGGGGAGGCCGTCGATCTGCAGGGCGATCACGTCCCGCACTTCCTGTTTCTTGAGCAGCTCGTAAGGGCTGTTCTCGGGCTCGTCGGGGATGTAGTCCCCCAGTTCCTTGACCTCCTCGTCCCCATCGTCGGATCGCGGGCGGTTCAGGGAGAGGAGCGACAACCCCCGAGCCTTGTAGAGGAGGCTGTTGAACTCCTCCATCGGAACCCCCATCTCCGCGGCGGCCTCCTCGTGGGTTGCCTGTCGTTTGAGCTTTTGCTCCAGGCGCCGGAAGACGGTGGAGAGCTCCTTCTCCTTTCGGCGCATCGACCGGGGCGCCCAGTCCTGGCGGCGCAGGTAGTCGAGCATCGCGCCCCGGATGCGGAACTCGGCGTAGGTCTTGAACTTGACCCCGCGTTCGGTGACGAACTTGTCGATGGCGTCGATGAGGCCGAGGACCCCTGTATTGATGAGGTCCTCCACCTCGATGGAAGAAGGGAGGCGGGCGGAGAGGCGTTCGGCAATGTACTTGACGAGGGGCGCGTACTCCTCGATGAGCTCGTCCCTCGTGCGCTGGGGCTCGCCGCTGGTAATGGCCGCTTCTCCTGACCCTCGAAGGGCGCATTTATGCTAGGAAAATCGCGGGCATCCTAGCAGCGGCGCCTGGGGGTGTCAATATGGAGAGCGAGCTGGGGCAAACGCCTCCGCTCCCCGGGCGACCTGAGGAGTCAGGCCTCTGGAGGCGAGCGCGGCGAAGGCCGGCGACCGCGGACACGGGCCGCTATCGCAGGTACAGGGGGCGCAGAAGCTGCGCGAAGGCTTCGGTGCTGAGGGCGTCGTCTCCGATCTCTTCCCGATGGCGGGCCACGAGCGCGTCTGCCGTATGGCGGACGCGCTCGGCGCGGTCCTCGGGGGCGAGGCCCGGATGGCGCCGATCCACCACCTCGGCCGCGAGCTGGCCCGCCCAGTGGATCTTGCGCCCAGCGGGGCTCAGCTGGATCTGGTCCCCGGAAGGGGGGGGCGGAGCGCCGCCCCGGTGGAGCGCCCGGTGGGCCTGCCCGAGGCGCTCCTGCCGCGTATAGGTGCGCAGCACGTTGTGGAGGGTGAACTCCGAGATGCTCATGATCCCATCCTTGGGCAGAGGCATTCTCCGTCGTGTGCACTCATCGGCCGAAGGAAGGGGAACCTTTAGCGGGGCGATGGAGAAATGGATTCCATCTCGATCCGCGCGGAACAGCCGTGGATCTTCCCTGAGCGGGGCTTCGGCTGGACGGGTGGCCGGGATCGCTTCTTTCGTGGGTCCACCCACACGATCCGGGACGGCACCGGGAGGAGGCGCCCCGGGGGGCACACCGGGGAGGGTCAGCGCCGGGAGGCGAGGTAGGCGGCAGCGACCCGGTTGGGAGGAGGGGACGGGGCAGGGGGAGGCGCCAGGGCGCGGCACCGGTCCTCGGCGGCCACGAGAGCCCCCAAGAGCTCTCCGACCCGGCGCAGGGATTCCCGTGCCCCCGACGCCCACGCTTCCTCCCCCGACGCCTTGACCCGGGCCAGCAGTGCGCCGGCCTCCGCCAAAGCCTCTTCCTTGGCGCCCAGGAGCGGCTGGAGCTCGGCCAGCCTTCCGGCGCGCAGGCACTGCTCCTGGCGATCGGTCAGCTCGAGCACGCGGGCGTAAAGGCTCTCGATCGCTGCGAAGGTGGCAAGGGGTTCCATGGCGCTCCGGCTCCGTCGAGTCCCCGGGGCGTATCGGCCGTCCCGGCGCGGGGCGTTAGCCCCGGCCTCCGAACGTGGGTCTGGGTCGGGCAGGGAGACCTCGCCGGGGCGTCCTGGGGGGTTCGTCGGCGTCACCACCCAGGAGCACGGCGCGTCCGGCGACCGCGCCCTACCCTCCGACGTCACCCCTGAAGGAAGCAGGGCCGACCCACGGATTGCGCGGACGAGCACGAGGGGCAGCTCGAGGGCAACAGCCCAAATTGACACACCCGGGGGCGTCTGCTACATTTCGCCGCTCGTTTCCCTCGCGGACAAGCCGGAGGTCTGCATGAATCTCAACATTACGTTCCGACACGTAGAACCCAGCGATGTTCTGAAGGCCTACGCCATCGAGAAGGTGGAGCGGCTCACCAAGTTCTTCGACGGGATGGTGGAGGGGCACGTCGTGCTGGGGCAGGAGAAGATCCGCCACACGGCGGAGGTGAGCCTGCGCGCCAACGGCATGCGGGTCATCGCCAAGGAGGAGACCAGCGACTTCTACGCGGCCATCGACAACGTGGTGGGCAAGCTCGAGCGCCAGCTCAAGCGCTACAAGGAGAAGCTCAAGCGGCACCAGCCCCTGAGCAGCCGCGAGCGGCGCAGCGTGCGCGAGCAGGTGTTCGCCTATGAGAGCTTCGAGGAGGAGACGCCTCGGGTCATCCAGACCGAGCACTACACGACCCACCCCATGAACGTGGACGAAGCCGTGATGGAGATGGACCTTGCGGGTCGGCCCTTCCTCGTCTTCACCGACCTGGACAGCAAGGTCAAGGTGGTGTACCGGCGCGAAGATGGCAACTACGGGCTGATCGAGCCCCAGTGAGCCGCGATCACGGCCGGGTCTTCCAGGAGAGGCGGTCGGCATGAAGCTGCTGGATTTTCTCCAGAAGGGCAGGATCGTTCCCCGTCTGGTCGCGCGAGACAAGCAGGGAGTGCTCGCGGAGCTGGCCGAGGTCCTGGTCTCCACGGGGGTGGTCCGCAGCGCCCGGGATGCCGTCCAGGTGCTGCTGGACCGCGAGAAGCTCGGAAGCACCGGTATCGGCGAGGGGATCGCGATCCCCCACGGCAAGCTCAAGGAGCTCCAGTCCGTGGTGGCGGTCTTCGGCCGAAGTCCCGAAGGGGTGGAGTTCGACAGCATGGACGGAGCCCCGGTGCAGCTCTTCTTCCTCCTCGTCGCCCCGGAGAACTCGGCCAGCACCCACCTCAAGGCGCTCGCCCGCATTTCCCGCCTCCTCAAGGACCGCGGGTTCCGGGAGGAGCTGCTCCAGGCGCAGACCCAGGAAGCCCTCTTCGAGGTCATCTCCCGCGAGGACGCGAAGTACTGACGGGGCCCGCCGGATGCCGGAGATTGCGGTAGAAGACCTGCTCCACGACACGGGGAACCGGCTTGGCCTGGAGCTCCTGGCAGGGGAGCAGGGGCTCTCCAACAAGATTCGCGTTCCACGGATCCAGAAGCCGGGTCTGGCCCTGGCCGGTTTTACCGAGCAGGTGCGCCAGTACCGCGTCCAGATTCTGGGCTCGACCGAGATGTCCTACCTCGACACCCTGCCGACCGAGCGATGCGACGCGGTCGTGCGCGGCGTGTTCGGCCTGGGGGTGGCGTGTTTCGTGGTGACCAAGAACCTCCCGGTCGCTCCCCTGTTCCTGGAGGAGGCCCACCGGACGCGCACCCCGCTGCTGCGCACCGCGCTTCGCAGCTCCGTCTTCATCGAGCGGGTTTCCCGGTTCCTGGAGGAGCACCTCGCTGCCCTCACCCGCCTCCATGGCGTGCTGGTCGACGTGATGGAGGTGGGGATCCTACTGGTGGGACGCAGCGGCATCGGCAAGAGTGAGTGCGCCATGGACCTGGTGCTTCGGGGGCATCGTCTCGTGGCCGACGACGTGGTGCAGGTGCGGCTGATCCCCCCGTTTCGCCTGGTGGGCCGGGGCGAAGGGGTCATTCGATACCACATGGAGATTCGCGGCCTCGGGATCCTCAACATCCAGGACCTGTTCGGGATTACGGCCATCCGGGACGAAAAGGAGGTGGAGCTGGTCATCGAGCTCGTCCCCTGGAAGGACGCGGAGGTCCACGACCGCCTGGGTTTCGACGAGCGAGCGTACGCGATCCTCGGGGTGGACGTGCCGTACCTGCGGGTGCCGGTGGCCCCGGGACGCAACATCTCTTCGGTCGTCGAGGTGGCGGCGCGCAACCACATGCTCAAGGCCATGGGGCACCACTCGGCGATTCGGTTGCAGGAGCGGCTGCGCGCGGCACTTTCGAGCGAGGGGGGGGAGGAGGAGTGAGCCGGGTCCGGCTGGTGGTGGTGACGGGACTCTCGGGCTCCGGCAAGAGCTCGGCCCTCAAGGCGCTGGAGGACCTGGGCTTCTTCTGTGTGGACAACCTTCCTGTGGAGCTCCTGCCCAAGTTCCTGGAGCTGAGCGTGCTGGCGGGGGGTGACCTGCGGCGCGTGGCCCTGGGCATGGATCTGAGGGAACGTCACTTCCTCGACCGGTACCGGGCGGCGTTCCAGGAAGTGGAACGATTGGGGTTGCGCACCGAGATCCTGTACCTCGAGGCCTCCGACGACGTGCTGGTGAGGCGCTTCAGCGAGACCCGCCGCCGGCATCCCCTGGCCGAGGATCTCTCCGTGCCCCACGGGATCCGTGAGGAGCGACGGCTCTTCGAAGAGCTCAAGGGGTGGGCCGACCGGGTGATCGATACCTCGGAGATGAGCGTCCACGACCTCAAGAAGGCCGTCTGGCAGTATTTTCGCCAGGGACCCGAGGAGCAGACGCTCCAGGTGAACCTGCTGAGTTTCGGGTACCGGTACGGCATTCCCCACGAAGCCGACATCCTCCTGGACGTGCGGTTCCTTCCCAATCCCTACTTCGTTGCGTCCCTCCAGCGCCGGGTGGGCACCGAGGAGCCGGTCCAGGACTACGTGCTCGCCGCCCCGGAGGCCCAGGAGTTCCTGCGCCGGTTCCTGGACCTCCTGGTCTTTCTCCTGCCCCAGTACGAGAAGGAAGGCAAGACCTCGGTGACCGCTGCCATCGGGTGCACCGGTGGACGGCATCGCTCGGTGAGCCTGATCGAAGAGCTCGGCCGGCGCCTGGAGACCGAGGGCCGGGAAATTCGGATCCTCCACCGGGATATCGAGAAGTGAACGCCGGCGAGCGGCAGGCAGGGGAGAACCCATGATCGGCATCCTCATCGCGGCCCACCAGGACCTGGGCTTTGCCCTGTGCCGCGCTGCCGAGGGGATCGTGGGACCGATGGAGCGGGTGGAGGCGGTCTCCCTTCGCTACGACGAGCCCCCCGCCGAGGGGAAGAAGCGCATCGAGGAGGCGTTGCGGCGCCTGGACGCCGGGCAGGGCGTCCTCATCCTCACCGACATGTTCGGGGGCACGCCCACCAACATGAGCCTGCCCTTCCTGGAAGCCGGGCGGGTCGAGGTGCTTACGGGGGTCAACCTGCCCATGCTGGTCAAGGCCCAGGCAGCCCGGGCCGAGCTGGGGCTGGGGGAGCTGGCTCCCTTCCTGCGCGATGTTGCGGCCCGAAGCATCGCCCTGGCGAGCGATCTCTGGAACGCCAGGCCCCGGCCACCGGGCTGACCCATGGGGGTGCTGCTGGCCCGCGTCGACAACCGCCTGGTCCACGGACAGGTATTGGTGGGCTGGGTGCCCCGCCTGGGCATCGACACGATTCTGGTCGTCGACCGAAAGCTCGTGGACGACCCGTTCCAGAAGGCCCTCCTGGAGGGGCTGGGGGCGCCGGGTCTGAGGATTCGGCTGGTCACCCCCGAGAGCGCCGTCCTGCTTCTCGGAAGCGAGCTGCGGGACCGCCGGGTCCTGGTGCTCTTTGCCGGGATCCGCCAGGCGGTGGAGGCCTGGGATGCCGGGCTCGCGTTTTCCGTGCTGAACCTGGGCAACGTGCACCCGACCCAGGGGAGCCGGGGATTGACCCCCAGCGTGTACCTGAGCGCGAGCGACGAGGAGGAGCTGTGTCTGCTCCTCTGCCGCGGCGTGAGGGTGGAGGCGCGAGCGGTTCCGGCCGACCGCAGCCCCGACGTGGGCATGGCGGTGCGCTGCGGGGTTCGGTCTTGAGCGCATCCATGGGTGGGCCCACCTTTGCCGCCCTGGTCGTCCTGGGCGCCCTCCTGTCCCTGGACCGCACGGCCCTCTTCCAGAGCATGGCGTCCCGGCCGCTGGTGGGGGCCACGGCGGCGGGCTACCTGCTGGGAGAGCCGCTCCTGGGTCTCGCCAGCGGACTGCTCCTGGAGCTGCTCTGGCTCATGGAGCTCCCGGTGGGGGGGTGGATTCCCCCGGACGAGAGCGTGTCGGGGGTTCTGGCGGGGGTGTTCGCGGCAGCGGCGCCGGAGGCCTGGGGGCCGGAGGCGCGCACCGCCTGCGCGGTGCTTCTGGCCGTGCCCGCGGGCATGGGGTGTCGCTGGCTCGACGTGGGCGTGCGCCGCTGGAACGGTACCCTGCTCCGGGGGGTGCTCCGGGATCTGGAGGCGGGCCGGCGTCCCGCACTGGCCAGGGCCCAATGGGCCGGGGCACTGCGGTTCCTGGCGGCCGGGGCTGCGGCCACCGCCCTGGGAACGGCC
>JBFLZB010000040.1 GCA_040756475.1 Thermodesulfobacteriota bacterium | reverse complement strand
GCCACGAGGTGGCGGGATCCCTGGCGGCCGCCGCGGCCGCGGCGGCCTTTGCCCTGGGCACGGGGGGCGCGTTCTGCTCCGTGTATCCGGCGGCGCGGCTGGCAACCCTCCTGGAGGGTTGCCGGGGGGCGGGCCTGGAGCCCAAGGTCCTGCTGCCGGTGCACCCCCGGGCCGGCGAGCCGGCGAACCTGGTGCTGGTGCGGTGTGTGCGGGGAGGAGGGGAGGGGCTGGAGCTCAGGAGCCCGCTCGTCCTCCACGCTTCGGGCGCGCGCTACTCGCCCGAGGCGGAGCGTCTCCTGGGTCCTCCCTGAAGCGGCGCATCTGTTCGGCCCGGAGCCGGGTCTGGCGCACCGCCTCCCGCAGCTCCGGGTCCCGGATGGACGCCACCTCCCGGTCCACGGCTGCCGCGACCTCGGCGGGCACCTCCCGGGCGAGCCAGGGCGGAGGCCTTGCGGGGTCCCGCGGGGGAGGGGCCGGGGGCTCGGCCTCGGCGATGCGCAGCCGCACCTCCCGCACCAGGTCCTCGCCCAGGGCGCGGTTGACGGCATCGCGCATGGTTTCGCGCAGAAAGGAGAGCTGCTGCATCCACGCCGGGCTCTCCACGGCCACCGTGAGGCGCCCCGAGCGAAGGGACAGGGGGCGGCTGCGCGCCGCCACATCGGGGCCCACGGCTGTGTCCCAGACCTCCCAGATCCGGTGGGAACGGTCCGGGTAGGACGCCTCGGCCTGGCGCAGCACGCGCTGGAGCACTCGGGGGAGGTCGTCTGCGCTCTTGGGCATGGACGCCTGCGGTGGAGTAGGGGAGCGGAGTCGGTGGCTCAGGGTACCGGAGGGCGAGGAGCGGGGGAAGGTCTGGGACCCGGCCCCGAGGCACCCAGCCACCCGGGTGGGTCGGCAGGCGACCTCGGAGCTGCTGGAGGAGCGGATTTTGGAGGGGCGAGACGTATGGAACGGGACGGGGTCTTGATCTTTCACAGCATCCACCGGGTCATGAAGGCGGAGAAGATCCTGAAGAAGGCAGGTCTGGACGTGCGGCTGATGCCGGTGCCCCGACAGCTCTCCTCCGACTGCGGACTCTCCCTGGCCTTTCCCCTGGGGGATCGGGTGGCGGTGCAACAGGCTCTGGAGGCCCACGGCTGTGCCTTCGAGGAACTCCATGCCCGGGAAGGGGAAGCGTACCGCCGCGTCGGGTAACGCGGTGGGCGGTGCGCGCCCCTCGGCCCAGGGCGATCACCCGGGGCGATCAGGGTGAGAGCCGGTCGGGCAGCTCCCGCAGTAGTCCGTGGATTTGTTCCAACTCGGGTTCGAGGGCCACGGCCAGGGCGCGTTCGTCGAGGAATTCGACTTCGAAGGTCTTCCCCGCAGCGTGAAGGCGGTGCTTGGCGCGGCAGACCCGGCAGTGGACCGTGTCTCCGTCCTGGGCCGTGCGCGCCACCGCGATCACCGGACCGCAGCGGGGGCAGCGCACGAGCGGGGTCTCGTGGTCGCTGTGCCCGATGATCCCCGCCAGGCGCCCTTCCTGCGCCATGGCCGCCATGGCGTCCACGAGCCGCCCGTCGAACTGGCGATCCCGCTCCGCCCGGAGCCGGGAAACGGCTTCGGGCAGGTCCAGGGCCTGCCGGTAGGGACGGGTGCTCGTCATGGCGTCCAGGGCGTCGGCGACGCTCACGATCCTCGGGTAGAGCTCCAGGCCGCTGGGGCCCACCGCTTCGGGGTAGCCCTGCCCGTCGAAACGCTCGTGGTGCCGGTACACCGAGTCCAGGACCAGCTTTCCCAGGGGATGATCCGCGACGAGCCCCCGGCCGATGGCCGGGTGGGCGCGCATGGCCTCCACCTCGGCCCCCGTCAGGGGGGCTGCCTTGTGGAGGATGGCGTCGGAGACGCCGACCTTGCCCAGGTCGTGCACGTAGCCCCCCAGGGCCGCCAGGGACGCCTGGGAGGCCCCGAGGCCGGCCTTTTCGGCCAGGAGCTTGGCGAACTGGGCCACGCGCCAGGCGTGGCCGCCGGTGTAGGCGTCGCGCGCCTCGATGACCGACCCGAGGACGAGGAGCGACTTGAGGAGCAGGCGGTCTTCCGAGTGGCTCACGGCTGGACCCTTTTCTCTTGGCGGTTTGCAGCCGGCGCGGCGGCGACGGTCCCAGGGTGCCACGAACCCGGCGGGTGACAACCCGCGCCCGGGGCCCGGGCCCGTGCCGCTCGGGACAGGCGGGGAACGGCGGAGGAAGGGCTTGAGATGAGGCAGCTTGGGCTCTGGGAGGATGCCCCCCGTCACTACCACGAGGCGCTGCGGCGCCTGGCGCGGCTGGATCTGTCCGGCTGTCGGGCCGCCCTGGCGGAGCACGCGCGCCAGTGCCCGGCGGGGCCCGGCAACAGAAGGTGAGGAGGCCGGGACCTGCGGTTCTCGGATGAGAACCATTTAAGGTGCCTCTCATCCCCGTCTCATGGAGGCCGTTCTACACTCCACCGTCCGGCGGAACCCAAGCCCGGGGTCCCTCTACGGCGGAGTATGGCGATGAGCGTGGGGAAGGTGTGGCGGCTCTCGTGGGTTGCCATCCTGGTTGTGAGCGCATTTTTTCTGGGCCGGCACCTCCAGCCCGATACCCGCCAGGGGCGGCGCCCGCCGCCCCTGAACCTCGGGGCTCCTTCCCAGCCGGCACCGCCGGGATTCGGCGTGCCCCAGCGTGCCCCGCCCCCGCCTTCGCGCGCCCCCGCGCTCCCCGCCAATCCCGGGGGTGGCCGATGAGCCTGGGCCCCCTGGGGCGCCTCTCGCCCCGGCGGTGGGTGCAGACCTTTAGCCTGCTGGTAAGCAACGCCTACTTCTTCTCGTGGCTTCGGTTCATCCCGTGCAGTTACCTCAACTGCTCCCAGTGCGCCCTGGCCACCTTCAAGTGTCCCCTGATCGCCTTCCAGACCGCGGGCATGGTCATGGGGATGTTCGGGGCCCTGGCCCCCAAGACCGTCGAGCTCCTCATCGTGAGCTCGGCGGTGCTGCTCCTCTTCGGGGCCGCCCTGGGGAGCTGGGCCTGCGGATGGCTGTGCCCGTTCGGCTTCGTCCAGGATCTGCTGGCCAAGATCCCGGTGCCAAAGTTCACCCTTCCCACCTGGGTGGGCTGGGGCCGGCTGCCGCTCTTCGTGGTGCTCCTCGTGTGGCTGCCCTACGCCACCAAGTCCCTCTTCTTCTGTCACCTGTGTCCGCCCGGGGCCATCGTGCGCCTGAGTCAGCAGGGCCTGGGGATCCCCCTCTTCCTCCGCGCTCCCGAGGGGCTCCTGGCCGCCGTGTCGGCGGCGGTGCTGGTCCTGGTGCTCCTGCTCGCGGTCTTCTCCCACCGCTTCTTCTGCACGGCCCTGTGCCCCATCGGGGGCTTCTACGGGCTCTTCAACACGTTTTCCGGGTTCCACCTGAAGGTCGATGCGGCGGCCTGCAATGCCTGCGGCAAGTGCGCCCGCCACTGCCCCCAGGGGCTTCGTCCGCACGAGGAACCCAACCACATCGCGTGCAGCCGGTGCCTGGAGTGCACCGGAGCGTGCAAGGCGCTGTCGGCGGACGTGCGGATCTAGCGGGCCGGGGCCTCCCGTCAGTCGATGTAGGCGTGGAAGACGAAGTCCTTGTCCCGGACGGACGTGTGGCACTCGTAGCAGTCCTTCACCGGGTCGATGGGCAGGGCCTTCCCGTCAGGCCCGAAGGCCGCATAGACCCAGCCCTCCGTTGCCGACGCCTTCCTGTCCTTGATCATCACGGCGTCCATGATCTTGGCGCCCTGACTCACCATGCCGCCCTCGTCCACCACCTCGTAGAACGAGACGACGAAGGCCGCCTCCTCGGTGTACTTGTCGCCCCCCTTGAGGGACTTCAGGGCCTTCTCGTTCGCGTAGATGTTGTGGAATCCGTAGAGCCCGTGGCTCTTGTCGGGGATGACCATGGACTTGGTGTGGGCCCACTCCCGGAAGTTCTTCGGCAGCTTCGCCCCCGCCTCCCGGGCCTCGGACTTCTTCTCGGATTTCTTGGGCGACTCCTTCTCGCTGGCGAAGCCCGGGGAGGCCAGGGCCAGGGTGAGCAGGCAGGCGAGGGCGGCTAGCAGGGTGCGCATGGGGGTCTCCTTGGGCCAAGCCCGGCTTGGGTAAGGGGCCAAGGGTAGCGTCCCGGGCAGGTTCGTCAAGGAGGGGGGCGAAGCCTGGAGTCCCCCGGGCCCTCAGGCCCGGGAAACGAAGTGCCCATCGCGGGTGTCCACCCGAATTCGTTCGCCGGTCGTCAGGTAGGGGGGAACCATGACCTTGAGCCCAGTCTCGCAGACGGCCTCCTTGGCCTGGGCCTGGGCTGTGGCCCCCTTGACCACCGGGGGGGTGTCGATCACCGTGAGCTCCACAACCTGGGGCGGGTCGACGCTGACCACCCGCTCCTGGTAGATGCCGAGCACGACCTCGGTGCCGTCGAGCAGGTACCCCCGCACCCCGTCGAAGATCTCGGGACCCACCTCGAACTGTTCGTAGGTCTCCTGGTCCATGAAGACGCCCCCGTCCCCCTGGGAGTAGAGATACTGGCCCTTTCGGCGCTCGAAATCGGCCTCCTCCACCTTCTCGCCCCCCCGAAAGGTCTTGTCGAGGACCTGGTCGGTCAGCAGGTTGCGAAAGCGCACCTTGACCATGAGGTTGGCGCCCCGGGCCGTGGGGGCGTGCTGCTGGACTTCGAGGAGCCGGCAGGGTGCGCCGTCGGCGAGGATCACGTGGCCGCGCTTGAGGTCGGATGCCTGGATCATGGGACGTCTCCTTCGAGGTCTTCGGCGTGGGAGGGCGTGCCGCCATCGAGTTGGGTCAGGGCCGAGGCGATGCTTGCCCCCGGGGTCGCGGTCTGGGCCAGCGCCCACGAGGCGATGTGGTGATACACCTGGGCAGCGGCGTCGTCCACGTGGGGCAGCAGGCACCCGTCGAGGATGTCTTCCACGTAGGCGTCCCAAGCGCGGGACAGGCGCCGGACAAGTAGGGCGCGCTGGGCGGCCGCCTCAGCGGAGGCGAGCGGGGCCCCCCGGCCGCGGAGCCGCTGGCCCATCGCCCGGCCCGCCTGCTCCAGGAGCGCTCGCATCCTCCCGAACCCTGCTTCCGCAACGTCCTCCACCGGGCGTGCCCCGGGCCCCCGGCTGCGGAAGAGAGGGACCTTGCGTGTGGCGGTAATCTCACGGGAAAGGGCCCGTCGATCCGGCGGCGGCCGAAGACCGGCTCCCGCCTCGGCCAGGGCAGCGGCGAGCCCGCCGGCCACGTCTTCCCCCTGGCGCGCCAGCTCGCCCCGGGCCTCCAGGGCCAGATTGCGGACGGCGTTGATCCTCAGGGGCTCGGTGGCCGCGAGGACGGCGCCGGCTCCCTCCTCGAGGCGGCCCCAGAGGATCGCGGCGGCGGCCACCGGATCGCTCCCCGCTTGCCTCCACGCCAAGGCCGCATCGGCGTCGAGGCTGCCCACGCGGGTCTCCCAGGCAGCGCGCTGGGGGGCGCCCCGGGCGGAAAATCCCCGCGCCACGGCCTGCCGGATCTGGGCCTTGCGCGCCTCGGCTGCCGCCCGCATGCGGCTCTGGGCCCGGGTGGAAAGGGCCTCAAGGGTGTCGGCGCTCCACGCGGCGCGCCCCAGGGCGGCCGCGCCCAGCGCCAGGGCCGCCTCCACGAGGGTTCGTCGCAGATCCGCCCGGGCTCGCTGCAAGACCAGGTGCTCCTGCTCGGAGCGGGCGTCGGACCACAGCCTATCGCGAAAGGCGCGGAAGGCCTCGCGGCTCTCGGCTGCGGGGCCGGGGATCGCCTCCTCCCAGGCGCCGGGGAGCCCCCGCTCTCCCGGTCCCACCGACTCGGGCGCCAGGAGCAGCCGCCGCTCCAAGAGCGCTTGGAGGGACGAGAAGGCGTGTACGCCCTCCTGCGCTCCGAGCTCGCGCAGTTGGCGGCCTGCCGTCTCCACCACCCGGCGCAGGCGGTCGGGGTCTCGCACCTCCCCCAGGTCGGTGTTCACGGCAAACCGGGTGAGCTCCAGCATCCCGTAACCCCGCAAGGCCTCCAGGAAGCGAAAGTCGGCCTCCCGCAGGCCCACCCGGGTCGAGACCACGTATACGAGGGCGTGGGCCGACAGGACGGCTTCCTCCAGATCCCTGCCGTGGGCCGCGTTCCAGGCGTCGGCACCCTGGCAGTCGAGAAGCACCAGCCCCTCGGGCAGATCCGGCGCGGGCACCTCGACCCGAAGCCCCGCCAGGTAGAGCGCCGCTTCGTCCCGGCCGGCCCAGCGGGCCAGGGTCGCCGGGTCCCGGGTTTCCTCGGTACGCCGCGCCTGCGCCAGCCGGGGGCGGGCTTCCTCCCAGCCCGCCAGGAGTGCCCGCAGGGGTTCGGCGTGGGGCCCCCTGGCCTGGGCCACAACCCTCCCGGCCGCGTCCCGATGGGTCGCCTCGTTCAGGTCCCAGGCGCCGGGGCTCCCCAGGGCTCCCAGGTGGGACGAAAAGCCTGCGTTCACCTCCGCCCGGCACTTCCACTCCGCCGTGGCGCGGAACCAGGGCCCGGCCCGAATCTCGGTGACCTGGGCCGTGAGGATTCCCGAGCCCCGGGGGAGGAGGTCCTCCCCGATCAGGGCATTTACCAGAGTAGACTTTCCCGACTTCACCGCGCCCACGAAGGCCACCCGGGCCTCCCCAGCGGAGAGCCGCCCGGGCAGGCGCGCCAGCTCCGCCCGCCACGCCCCGATGCGCTCGGCGTGCTCCGGGCGGCGGGCGCCCTCTGCTTCGAGGCAGCGCTCGGCCTCGTTCCGGGCGCGCAGGAGCCCCCGGCGGGCGAAGTCGTTGCGTCGGGAGCGCAGGGGATCGGTCACGGGGTCCTCGGAAGACCAAAGGGGAGCGCACGTCATTATGGGGGTCGCCCGGCGCGGATTCCAGAGGGTGGTTGGGGAGGGCCCTGGGGGGGTTGACCTTTGCTCCCGGCCGGGTACCCTTGGCGGCCCCGATGCGCGAAACACCCTGGGAGGTTCGAGATGAACTGGCAACGCTACTTCGATGACGCCCGCGGCGTCGGCTTTCTGGCTACGGCAGGCCGTGGGGGAGAGGTGAACATCGCCGTCTACTCCCGGCCCAAGGTCCTTCGGGACGGCACCTTCGCCTTTGGGATGACCGACCGCCTCACCCACGCGAACCTCCAGGGCAATCCCCACGCGGTGTATGCCTTTCAGCAGAAGGGCTTCCAGGGGGTTCGGCTCTACCTGGAAAAGGTGAGAGAGGAAGACGGGGGGCCCGTGCTGGAGGAGGTCAAGGCCCGGGCGGATGCCATCGTGGGGGCGGGTACCGGAGACCAGGTCAAGTACCTGGTGTGCTTTCGGCTCACCAAGGCGCTGGTCCTGGTGGGGGACGCGTCCCCTCGGGACGAACCCCTGCCGGTCGTCTAGTCCGTGATGCGGGGCGCCTGGCCGGGTATCGGGAAGGCGGAGCCTCGGCGGGCGAGGCCAGGCCGCTCTCCGGTCCAGGGCCGGAGGTTCCCCGTTGCGACGAAGCACCCCCCGGAAGCGGTGTCCCTCTCGATCCTGCGCCTTCGAGGCGCGACCGGAGGATGGGCATGAGTTTCGGTTGGAAGCTGGCCGCAGTGCTCGTGGGAGTGGTGCTCTACTTCGTTCCGTGCTACATCGCCCTCGAGCGCCAGCACCACCTGCGGCGCGTCATCTGCGTCGTCAACATCCTTCTCGGGTGGACGGTGATCGGGTGGGTGGTGGCGCTGGCGATGGCGCTTTCGGGGGTGAAACGGCGGATTCGCGCTCTGGACGACTACTTCGGCGACTGAGGGGGGGAGGGGAGGAGCGCGCGGGCGCCTTACCGCAGGGCGTTTCCCTGGGAGCCCGAGAGGCTTGCCTGCTCCAGGTGGTCGGGGTCGAACCGGGACGTGAGCCGCGACGCCAGGGACTCGAACTCCTCCATGCGGTCGGGGGACACCGGGTCGGCCGAGGGGGTCTGGATCCGCATCGGGTTTACCGGTGAGCCGTTGCGGTACATGCGAAAACACAGGTGGGGCCCGGTCGCCAGCCCGGTGCTTCCCACGTAGCCGATGACTTCCCCCTGGGAGACCCGCTTGCCCTTGGCCAATCCCTTGGCGAAACGACTCATGTGCAGGTACAGGGTCTCGTAGCTGCTGTTGTGTCGGATCTTCACGTAGTTTCCGTTCCCGCTCGTGAACCCCTTCTCCGTTACCACCCCGTCGCCCACGGTCTTGATGGGGGTGCCTGCCGGGGCCGCGTAATCGATGGCAGGGTGGGCCTTCCATGTCTGGGTAATGGGGTGGAAGCGCTTCTTGCTGAAGCCCGAGGAGATGCGGGTGAAGGTGAGTGGGGCCTTGAGAAAGGCTTTCCGCAGGCTGTTGCCTCCCAGGTCGTAGTACCCGGGGGGCCGGTCCCCGTCCTGGAACCACACGGCGTGGAAGACATCGCCCCGGTTGACGAAACGCGCCGCCAGGATCCGGCCGTATCCCGCAGGCTCGCCTTCTCGAAAGCGGCGCTCCACCAGGGCCTGGAACGAGTCCCCCTTGCGGATGTCCAGGAGGAAGTCGATATCCCAGGCGAAGATCTCCGCGAGGGCCAGGGCCAACTCGAGGGATTCGCCGCTCTCGGAGACCGCCTCGAAGAGACTCGTGCGAATGGTGCCGTTGACGACGTCGGTCTCCACCGAGTAGGGAATCGGCTCGCGAGAGACGTGAAAGAGGCCTCCCTCCCGCGAAATCACCAGCCGCGTCTCCCGGTCGATCTCGTAGCGAAAGCTCTCCAGGCTCCCTGCGACCTCCCCTATCTCATAGGGCCTGCCGGCCGCAATGCGGGAGACGGGGAATACGGGTTGGACGGCTTCCGCCAGCCTGTGGACCTCGGCGGGGCTGAGATGGCTGCGCAGGAGCGAGGAAAGTGTGTCTCCCCGCTGCACCACCCCGGAGCGCACGGTGGGGGCGGGTGCCGGGGCGGACTCGGGTGCCAGCGTAACCGGGTCCGGCGAGGAGGACGACTCCGGCAGGGTTGCCGCCTGCTCGGCCTGCATCTGCGCCCGTCCCGCGTCGCGGGGTGCCCCGGCGTGCTCTTCCCCCATGCGGTAGGCGGCCGACACGAGGAGCACCGCCGCCGAGGCGTACGCGATCCAGCCGAAGGTGGCACGAAGGCGCGGTCCGGGGGATGGACGGGAGACAGGCACGTCGATCTCTCTTCCGCAAGGGGTTTGGGTCGTCACGGAAAGCCGCAGGGTGCGCAGCCGATGTACCTCCTTATCGGCTGCCGCACCGAAAACCTTTGCGGGCGCGGACTCCCCGCCGCAGATGGCGCGTGAGCCGCGCAACGGGGAGCCGCTGGGGTTTGTAGCAGCCGGGTAGGGATTCGTCAAGCGGTTCCGGCTCCCACGATCCACCACCTGGGTGGCAAGCGGCGTCCGGGAGCCCTTGCGCTCTGCCCCGTAATCCGCGACGTTCGGAGGCAGGGTAGCCGGGGGAGCCGATGCGCCGAGCCTCACCGCTTTCGGCCTCGCTGCCGCGGTTCGGTCGAGGCGGTACGGGGCCCTGACCAATGGCCAGGACTCCCGGACCCCGTCCCAAAGGTTTTGTGAATTCTGGGCTCCAGCGCCGCGACGCCGTGCCGGCGGCGCCTGCCTCGGGCGTTGCCAAAACCGGGTGGGGATGGTACCTAGGTTCGAATCTTTTCATCATCCCGGCCGCCGCGGCCCGTGCCGAAGGCGGGGCTTTAGGGAGCATCCTTCCCGCCCAGGAGATCCGCCATGCGCCAACTGCGCGCCTTCACCGTGGTGCCCAGCCTCCCGGATCGACTCCAACCCCTCTTGAAGATCGCCAACAACCTGTGGTGGACCTGGAACCCGGACGCGGTGGATCTCTTCCGCCGCATGGACCACGACCTGTGGTCGGCGAGCTACCACAATCCGGTCCAGATGCTCGGGGCCATCGATCAGGAGCGGCTTCGGGCGCTGGAGAACGACGACGTCTTCCTGGCCCACATGGACCACGTGGCCCAGTCCCTGGGCCGGTACCTCTCCATGCCCACCTGGGCGGAGAAGGCCCACCCCGAGCTCAACGGCAACCAGGTGGCGTACTTCTCCATGGAATTCGGCCTCCACGAGTGCCTGCCCATCTATTCGGGCGGCCTGGGGATCCTGGCGGGAGACCACTTCAAGAGCACCAGCGAGCTGGGGCTTCCCATGGTGGGGGTGGGGCTGCTCTACCGCCAGGGGTACTTCCACCAGTACCTGACCCACGACGGCTGGCAACAGGAGGTGTACCCCGAGAACGACTTCCACAACATGCCCGTGCAGCAGGTGCAGGATTCCGAGGGCCGCCCGATCCGGGTGGAGCTCTCGATCCAGGGGCGGCGGGTGCTGGTGCAGGCGTGGAAGGTGGAGGTGGGGCGCGTTCCCCTCTTCCTTCTCGACACCAACATCGAGGAGAACGGCCCGGCGGAGCGGGCCATCACCTACCAACTCTATGGGCCGGGACTGGACCTGCGCATCCGCCAGGAGATGGTTCTCGGCATCGGGGGCGTGCGCCTGCTCCACGCGCTCCAGATCGATCCCGCCGTGTGCCACATGAACGAGGGCCACGCGGCCTTTCTGGGGCTCGAGCGCATCCGGCTCCTCATGGAGCGCACGGGGTTCGGCTTCTGGGAGGCCCTGGAAGCGGTGCGGGCGGGCACGGTCTTCACCACCCACACGCCGGTGCCCGCCGGCATCGATCTCTTCCCCCCGGAAGTGGTGGAGTCGTACCTGGGGGAGTACGTGCGCTCCCTGGGGATCGGGGTGCCGGACCTCCTGGCCCTGGGTCGCCAGAACCCCGGGGACGGCCGCGAGCCCCTCTCCATGGCGGTGCTGGCCATTCGCCTGAGCGGGTACCGCAACGGCGTGAGCCGGCTGCACGGCGAGGTCTCCCGGAAGATGTGGGCGGGGGTCTGGCCCGGCATCCCCGTGGACGAGGTGCCCATCGGCCACGTGACCAACGGCGTGCACGTGCGCTCCTGGCTCTCCGACGAGATGGCGCGGCTCTTCGGCCGCTACCTGGGGCCCCAGTGGGTCGACGAACCCCTGGACCGGGAGATGTGGGACCGGGTGAGCCAGATTCCCGACAACGAGCTGTGGCGGGCCAAGGAGCGGCTGCGGGAGCGCCTGGTGGGGTTCGTGCGGCGGCGCCTGGCCGAGCAGCTCCGGCGCCGGGGGGCCCCGAGCCAGGAGCTCCTCCACGCCGAGGAGGCTCTCGACCCCGAGGCCCTGACCATCGGCTTCGCCCGCCGCTTCGCCATCTACAAGCGCGCCACCCTTCTCTTCCAGGACCCCGAGCGCCTGGCCCGCATTCTCAACCACCCGGAGCGCCCGGTGCAGATCCTCTTCGCGGGCAAGGCCCACCCGGCCGACAACGAGGGCAAGCGGTTCATCCAGGAGATCATCCACCACTGTCGCCGCAAGGAGTTTCGCAAGCGGGTCGTCTTCCTGGAGGACTACGACGTGAACATCGCCCGCTACCTGGTCCAGGGCGTGGACGTGTGGCTCAACACCCCCCGGCGCCCCCTGGAGGCCTGCGGCACCAGCGGGATGAAGGTGCCTCCCAACGGAGGCCTCCACCTGAGCGTGCTCGACGGGTGGTGGGACGAGGCCTACGAGCCCGAGGTGGGGTGGGCGATCGGGCGGGGCGAGGAGTACCCGGACGCAGCGGTGCAGGACGGAGTGGAGAGCCGGGCGCTCTACGACCTGCTGGAGGAGGAGGTGGCCCCTCTCTACTACGGCCGGAGCGACGACGGCCTGCCTCGGGGCTGGATCGCCAAGATGAAGGCGTCCATGGGCCGGCTGACGCCCGCCTTCAACACCAACCGCATGATCCGCGACTACGCGGAGCACTATTATCTGCCGGCGCTGCAGCACTGGGGGCGCTTGAGCCGGAGCAGCTTCCAGGCGGCGCGGGCGCTTGCCCGTTGGAAGGAGCGGGTGCGCAGGGCCTGGGGCGGGGTCCGCGTGCTCGGGGTGCAGGCCGAGGACCAGCGGCAGATGCACGTGGGAGAGGAGTTTCCGGTGCGCTGCACCGTGGCGCTGAACGGCCTCGATCCCCAGGATGTCCTCCTGGAGCTCTACTACGGGCCGCTGGACCCCTTCGGCGGACTCGCGAAGGCCTTCCGGCGCCCCCTGCGCCACGACGCGGCCCGGGAGGACGGCACCCACGAGTTCGTGGGGGCGGCGCCCTGCGAACGCAGCGGCAAGGTGGGCTACGCCGTGCGGGTGCTTCCCCACCACCCGAACCTCGCCGGGCCCTGGGATCTCGGCCTGGTGGCCTGGGGAACGTAGAGGGCTTCGAGCTGGGCTCCCGGGTGCCGCTCGCCTTCCTGCCCGGCACGAAAAAGGCGGGTTGCAACAAGCGGTTGACCTGGCGCTGGGGCTTCTGGTAGGTTGCCGACCATGAGTCGAGTCGAGAAGGGACAGCTTCGGTGGTGGTGGCGTTGGCCCGTGAGGAGGGGCTGACCGCCGGCGCATCGTTGCACGAAGACCGAGCCGCGGACGGCCCCTGTACCGTCCGCGGCTTTTCCGTCTGGAGTCGGAGGGCCGCGGGACACCAACCGCGGCCCTCCCGCAATTGGGGGCTGCCTGCGAGGGAAACGCCGAGATGACGACCGACCGAGGAGCCTTCGAAGCGCTGGCCCGCCGCTACCCGCTGGTGCCGGTGGTGCGCCGCGTCCCGGCCGACACCGAGACGCCGGTGAGCACCTACCTGAAGGTGGCGCGGGGCCCCTGGTCGTTCCTGCTCGAGAGCGTGGAGGGCGGCACCCGGTGGGGCCGCTACTCCCTGGTGGGCTTCGATCCCTTCCTGACGGTGGAGGCCCGGGGCACCGAGGCGCAGGTCTCCCGGGGGACCGCGGTGGAGCGCTCCGACGACCCCCTGGCCGCGGTGCGGAGGGTCCTGACCGAGCACCGGATCCCCCGGCTGCCGGAGCTCCCGCGGCTGAGCGGCGGCCTGGTGGGGTACGTGGGCTACGGCGCCGCGCGCCTGTTCGAGCGGATTCCACGGACCGGGGAAGACCCGGCGGGGCTTCCGGACCTTCGGCTCTTCGCCCCGCGCAAGCTCCTGGCCTTCGACAACGTGCGAAAGACCCTGGACGTCATCGTGCTGGTGCACGCCCGGGAGGGGGAGGCGGGGTACGACCGGGCGCGCGGCGAGATCGCGGAGGTCCTCGCGCGCCTTCGGAAGCCGCTCCCGGAGGACGCGGTCTTCCCGCCCCGGGCCGCTGCCCCGGAGGTCCGGGCGGTCATCCCCCGGGAGCGTTTCGAGACCATGGTCGCCCGGGCGCGGGAGGCCATCCACGCGGGGGAGGCCATTCAGATCGTCCTCTCCCAGGTCTTCGAGGGGGCGTGCTCCCTGGACCCCTTTACCGTGTACCGGGCCCTGCGGGCGCTCAACCCGAGCCCCTACCTCTTCCACCTCGCCCTCGGGGAGGAGACGCTGGTGGGGGCGAGCCCCGAGGTGTTGGTGCGGGTGGAGGGAAACCGTGGGCTGGTGCGGCCCATCGCGGGCACCCGGCCCCGGGGGGCCGACGCCGCCGAGGACGCGGCCCTGGAGGCCGAGCTCCTGGCCGATGCGAAGGAGCGGGCCGAGCACGTGATGCTGGTGGACCTGGGGCGAAACGACCTGGGCCGGGTGGCCAAGCCCGGGGCGGTGCGCCTGGAGGAGTCCTTCGCGGTGGAGAGGTACTCCCACGTGATGCACCTGGTCTCCACCGTCTCGGCCGAGCTCCGGGACGGCGTGGACGAGCTCGACGTGCTGGCGGCGGCCTTCCCCGCGGGCACCGTCTCGGGGGCGCCCAAGGTGCGGGCCATGGAGATCATCGCCGAGCTCGAGCCCCGGGAGCGGGGAGTCTACGCGGGGGCGGTGGGCTACCTGGGCTTCGACGGCAATCTCGACACCTGCATCGCCATCCGCACCCTGGTCTTCCAGGGAGGCATGGTGCGCCTCCAGGCGGGCGCCGGCATCGTCGCCGACTCCGACCCCGCCAAGGAGTACGAAGAGACCCTCCACAAGTCCGAAGCCCTGCGCCGCGCCCTGGAGCTTGCGGCCACGGGATTGGAGGGATGACGGGTGATGGGTGACGGGGGAGGCGTCAAGCGTGGTTTCCCATAGGTCCCATAGGTCCCATCCGTCCCATCGGACTCCAACCGACCACTGACAACGGACAACGGACAACCTGCAATGCTCCTGATGATCGACAACTACGACTCCTTTACCTACAACCTGGTCCAGTACTTCGGCATCCTGGGCCAGGAGGTGAACGTGTTTCGAAACGACAAGATCACCGTGGAGGAGGTGGAGCGGCTGCGGCCCGAGCGGGTGGTGATCTCGCCCGGCCCGGGGGACCCCACCGACGCCGGGGTGAGCGTGGAGCTCATCCGGCGCCTCGACGGGAAGGTCCCGGTGCTGGGGGTGTGCCTGGGCCACCAGGCCCTGGGGTACGCCTTCGGGGCGGAGATCGTGCGGGCCAAGCGGATCATGCACGGGAAGGTCTCGGCGGTGCACCACGACGGCACGGGCCTCTACCGGGGCATCCCCAACCCCTTCGAGGCCACCCGATACCACTCCCTCGTGATCCGGCGGGAGACCCTGGCTCCCCGGTTCCGGATTACCGCCTGGACGGTGGAGGACGACGAGATCATGGGCATCGCCGACGACGGCGCCCGCCTCTACGGCCTCCAGTACCACCCCGAGTCCATCCTCACGGCGGCGGGCATGGACATCCTGAAGAACTTCCTGGAGGTGCCGGCGTGAGACGTGAGACGTGAAACGTGAAGGGTGGGGGAATCAAACGTGGCACGCAGCACCCGGCACCCGGCACTCGAAGAGGGCACCATGCTCAAGGGACTCATTCAAAAGCTCGTGGAGCGTCAGGACCTCACGGAAGGGGAGATGATCGACGCCATGGAGGCGATCATGGGGGGCGAGGCCACCCACGCCCAGATGGCGGCGTTCCTCACCGCGCTGCGGCTCAAGGGGGAGACCGTGGAGGAAATCACGGGGGCCGCCCGGGTGATGCGCGAGCACGCCACCCCGATCCCGCTTCGCCGCAAGTCGCAGGCCGTGGTCTCCATCGACCGGGACGAGATCAACGTGGATCTCGAGACCATCGTGGACACCTGCGGCACCGGGGGGGACGCGACCCACACCTTCAACATCTCCACCACCACGGCCTTCGTGCTTGCCGGGGCCGGAGTAGTGGTGGCCAAGCACGGCAACCGGGCGGTCTCGAGCCGCTGCGGCAGCGCGGACGTGCTCGAGGCCCTGGGGGTGAACCTGGACGTCACGCCCGAGCGGGTGGCCCAGTGCATCGAGAGCATCGGGATCGGGTTCCTCTACGCCCCGCTCCTCCACTCGGCCATGAAGCACGTGGCCCCCGTGCGCCGGGAGATCGGCATCCGCACGGTCTTCAACATCCTGGGCCCCCTCACCAACCCGGCCGGGGCATCCCGCCAGGTGCTGGGGGTGTACCGAAGGGAGCTCACGGGCGTGCTCGCCGCGGTGCTGGGCAGGCTCGGGAGCCGGCGCGCGATGGTGGTGCACGGGGCCGACGGGCTCGACGAGATCACGATCACGGCAGCGACCTACGTGGCGGACCTGGAGGATGGCGTCGTGACCCAGTACGAGGTCGTACCCGAGGATTTCGGCCTGGAGCGGGCCCCCATGGAGGCGATCCGGGGCGGCGACGCCCGGGAGAACGCGGCCATCGTGCGGGCCGTGCTCGCGGGGGAGGCGGGGCCCCGGCGCGACGTGGTGTTGCTCAACGCGGGGGCGGCCCTGGCCGTGGGAGGCGCGGTGCCGGACCTGGCGGAGGGCGTCCGGCGGGCCGCCAGGGCGATCGACGCGGGCAAGGCCCGGGAGAAGCTGGAGAAGCTGGTGGAGCTGACCAACCGATGACCTTCCTCGACACCATCGCCGAGAGCCGCCGGCGGCGGGTGGCGGAGGCCCGAGCCCGGGAGCCCCTCGAGGCCCTTCGGGAGCGGGCGCAGTGCCGCCCCCCGGCCCTCGACCTCCTGGCCCGACTGGCGGGTGTGCCGCAAGCCCGCCGGGCGGTCATTGCCGAGATCAAGCGCCGCAGCCCCTCCAAGGGGTCCCTGCGCCCGGGTCTGGACCCTGCGGCACTGGCCCGGGAGTACGAGGCGGCCGGGGCGGCGGCGGTCTCGGTCCTGACCGAGCCCGACCACTTCGGGGGGAGCATCGCCGACCTGGAGGCGGTGCGGGGGGCGGTGGAGCTGCCGCTGCTCTACAAGGATTTCGTGCTGGACCCCTATCAGCTCTGGGAAGCTCGAGCCGCGGGGGCCGATCTCGTGCTCCTGATCGTGGCGCTCCTGGGGGCGCAGACGGCGCGCTACGTGGGGCTCGCGGCCGGGGCCGGCCTCACGCCCCTGGTGGAGGTCCACGACGGGCCGGAGCTGGAGATGGCGGTCGCCTCCGGGGCTCGCCTGGTGGGGGTCAACAACCGGAACCTCAAGACCTTCGAGGTGGATCCGGGGACGAGCCGGAGCCTCCTGCCCCGGCTCCCCCCGGGCGTCGCGGGGGTGGCCGAGAGCGGCCTCACGGCCCCGGAAGACCTGGACGGCCTGCTCCCCTTCGGCGCCCGGGCCTTCCTCATCGGCGAGGCCCTGGTCCGCGATCCCGACCCCGGCGCCGCCCTGCGCCGCTTCGTGGAGCGGGGCCCTCCCCCTCCCCTCGGGGAAGCGGACCGCGGCGGGGGAAGGCCGTGAGCGACTTGCTCTTCCCTTTCACGTCTGACGCCTCACGCTTCACGCGCGTCAAGATCTGCGGTCTCACCCGCCGGGACGACGCCCTCTGGGCCGCCGAGGCCGGGGCGGATGCCCTGGGGTTCGTCTTCGCCCCCCGGAGCCGGCGCCGGGCCGACCCCGAGGTGGTTGCCCGGAGCGTGGGCGAGCTGCCCCCCTTCGTTACGGCCGTGGGCGTCTTCCAAGACCAGCCAATGGAGGAGGTGCGGCGCGTCGTTCGGGAGTGCGGCCTGGGCCTGGCCCAGCTCCACGGTGCCGAGGACGCCGCCTACGTGGCGGCCCTGGGCGTGCCGGTGCTCAAGGCGGTGGGCCTGGGGCGCCGGGAGGATCTCGCGCTCCTGGACGCCTATTCGGGGCTCTCGGCCTTCCTGCTCGACGCCCCGGCGGGGGGGAGCGGCCAGACCTTCGACTGGGAGTGGGCCGTGGAGGCGGGCCGCCGCGCCCGCATCGTGCTGGCCGGCGGCCTCACCCCCGACAACGTGGCCGAAGCCGTGCGCCGGGTGCGCCCCTGGGCCGCGGACACCTGCTCCGGTACCGAAGCGAGCCCCGGCCTGAAGGACCCCGAGAAGGTCCGCCGCTTCGTGGAGCGGGCGAAGAAGGCGGGTGAGACGTGAAACGTGAGATGTGAAATCTGAGGCGTGAAGCGTCCACCCGATCCGTCCCATAGGTCCCATTCGTCCCTCAGGTCCCATCGGCACCCGACCCCCGACCCGCAACCAGCAACCCGCAACCGACAACCCACAAACGAGCCCCCCATGCACACTGCCGCACCTTACGACTACCCCGACCCCAACGGCCACTTCGGCCCCTTCGGAGGCCGCTACGTGGCCGAGACGCTGATGCCCGCTCTGGAGGAGCTGGACGGCGCCCTCAGCTCCGTCCAGGACGACGCGGCGTTCTGGGCGGAGTTCCGAGGCCTCCTGCGAAACTACGTGGGGCGTCCCACGCCGCTCACCCTCGCAGGGCGCCTCACGGCCGAGCTCGGCGGCGCGCGGGTCTACCTGAAGCGCGAGGACCTGTGCCACACGGGGGCCCACAAGATCAACAACACCCTGGGCCAGGTGCTGCTGGCCCGGCGCATGGGCAAGCGACGGGTCATCGCCGAGACCGGGGCGGGTCAGCACGGGGTGGCCACCGCCACCGCCGCGGCCCTCTTCGGCCTGCCCTGCGCGGTTTTCATGGGCGAGGAGGACGTGGCGCGCCAGGCGCCCAACGTGGAGCGCATGCGGCTCCTGGGGGCCGAGGTGGTGCCCGTGGGTTCGGGGAGCCGCACGCTCAAGGACGCCATGAACGAGGCGATCCGCCACTGGGTCACCCACGTGGACGACACCTTCTACGTGATCGGCTCCGTGGCCGGGCCCCACCCTTATCCCCAGATGGTGCGGGACTTCCAGCGGGTCATCGGCGACGAGACCCGGGAGCAGTGCCTGGCCGCCCTGGGGGGCCTGCCCGCCGCGGTGGTGGCCTGCATCGGAGGAGGCAGCAACGCCATGGGCATCTTCACCCCGTTCCGGGACGATCCGGTGGACCTGGTGGCCGTGGAGGCCGCGGGGGAGGGCATCGAGACCGGCCGCCACGCCGCGGCCATCGCCGGGGGCCGGGTGGGGGTGCTCCACGGCCAGAAGTCGTACCTGCTCCAGACCGGGGACGGCCAGGTGGTGGAGGCCCACTCCATCTCCGCCGGCCTGGACTACCCCGGGGTCGGCCCCGAGGTGGCGTGGCTCGCCCGGTCGGGCCGGGTGCGGGTGGTCTCCGCCACCGACCGGGAGGCCCTGGCCGCCTTCCACCGGCTGGCCCGCGCCGAGGGCATCCTGCCCGCCCTGGAGAGCGCCCACGCCCTGGCCCGGGTGGGAGACGTGGCCCGAGCCCTGCCGCCGGAGGCGGCCGTGGTGGTGAACCTCTCGGGCCGGGGAGACAAGGACCTGGCCACCGTGCTGGGCCGAGTGCAGGGAGGTGCCCGATGAGCTCGAGCCGGCTGGAGTCGACCCTTCGCGCCGCCCGGGACCGGGGCCGCAAGCTCCTGGTCCCGTTCTTCACCGGGGAGTACCCGGATCGGGAGACCTTCCGGGCCCTCCTCCTGGAGGCCCAGGAAGCCGGGGCCGACGCCCTGGAGGTGGGAATCCCCTTTTCGGACCCCTCGGCCGACGGCCCGGTCATCCAGCGGGCCTCGGCGTGCGCCCTGGCGGGAGGGGCCACCGTGCGCCGGCTCCTGGAGGACCTCTCGGCGGTCCGGACCCGGGGCCTGTCCCTCCCGGTGCTCTTCATGACCTACTACAACCCCGTGCTGGCCTTCGGGCCCGAGGCCTTCGCCCGGGCCGCGCGAGAGGCCGGGGCCGACGGGGTGCTCGTGGTGGATCTGCCCCCCGAGGAGGCGGGCGAGTTTGCTCCCGCCGCCCGGGCCGAGGGCCTCGACACGGTCTTCCTGGTGGCGCCCACGACCCCCGGGGCCCGGCTTCCCCGGGTGCTGGAGGGGTGCCGGGGTTTCGTCTACTGCGTCTCGGTCACGGGGGTCACGGGGGACAAGCGCCCCCTGGCGCAGGCCGTGGCGGGCATGGTGGCGCGGGTGCGCCGGCACACGGATCTCCCGGTCCTCGCCGGCTTCGGCGTCTCGGGCCCGGAGGCCGCCCGGGGCCTGGCGGTGGTATCCGACGGGGTGATCGTGGGGAGCGCGCTCTTGCAGGCGGTGGGCGAGGCCTCTGGGGGGGCGGCGGTGGCGGCGGCGGGGGGCTTCCTGCGCATCCTGCGGGCCGCCCTCGACCGGGGTGAGCCGTGACGGCCCCGCCCCTGCACAGGATCCCCCTCAAGACTCTCGCCCGCGTGGCCGATTCGGTTTACGATAGGCACGCGTCTTTGCCGCGAGCCGTTCTCGTCAAGGAGTCAGCCATGTTTCGAGGTCTCTGTGTCGCCCTCGCCGCACTCGTCGTGCTGGCCTCGCCTGCGGCGGCCTTCAAACGAACGCAGGTGGGCGAGCCCCTCAAGGACTTCCGGCTCCAGACCCTCGATGGCCGGACCCTGGTCCTGTCGGAAAGCCTCGGGGCCAAGGCGACGCTCGTGATCTTCTGGGCCGCCTGGAACCCCCGCAGCGCCGAGATCCTGGCAGACGTCCAGAAGCTCGTTGCCGAACACGGCAGCCAGGGCCTCGCGGTGATCGCCGTGAACGTGGAGCACCAGGAAGATCTCGCAGCGGAAGAGCTGGCCACGGTCCGCCAGGCCGCAGGAGCCTTGGGGCTCACCTTCCCGGTGGTCCTGGACCGTGGACTGGCCGTCTTTGGCGAGTACGGGGTGGTCGCGGTGCCTTCCACCCTGCGGGCCGACGGCCAGGGGAAGATCGTGGAGCTCTTGGAGGGGTATCCCACCTCCGCGCGACTCGAGCTCAAGGAGCGGGTGCTGGAGGCCCTGGGGGTGGGAGCGGACAAGCCCCGGGAGGCAGTGGCGACCCTTCCCCCCGCCCAGGCCAAGGCGTACCGTTACCTCCAGATGGGGGAGATGTTCCTCCAGCGCGGCATGAAGGAGCGGGCCGAGAAGGCCTTTCGCACGGCGGTGGCGGAGGACCCGGGCTACCTCAAGGCCTACGAGGCCTTGGCGGCGCTGCTGGACGAAGAGGGGCAGGCCGGCGAGGCGGCGGCCGTCCGGCAGAAGATCCAGTCTTTGGCGGGGAAGTAGGGCGATCCGGGAACCGGCCGCGGGACAGGGCGGCAGATCGACGGGGGGGCATTTTCCCTCGACGGCGCGCGGTGCCTGGGCTATCGTGGGCTTCTCGTTGGGGCCCGGTTCCGGCGGCCCCCGCGCAGAGGAGGGACGAAACCGTGAAGATCGGCGACGCCTACACCAAACCGATCGCCCGCGTGGGGCGACCCAAGCGCCGCGACGGCACGCCGTCGGTTCAAGAGGCCGGGGCCGCCGGAGGCGCCGCCGACCAGGTGCAGATTTCCGGGCAGAGCTTCGAGGTGCAGCGGGCGCGGCTTCTGGCCCTCCAGGCCCCCGACATCCGGGAGGAGCTGGTGGACGCCATCGTGTCCGACATCCGCCAGGGCCGCTACACCATCACCGGCGCCGAAGTAGCCCCCCGCATGATCCGGGAGCACCTGGAGCTGCGGTAGCCGCCGAAACCGTCTTCCCCATCTCCTACTTCATGCGTACATAGGTTCCCGGGGCATCGCCCAGGGGCTCGGCGCCCGGCAGCCCCAGGGGGGGCGGGGCGATCCGGCCCGACGAGCGCTCCTCCAGCCACTGGGACCACGCCGGCCACCACGACCCTTCCCGCACCGGGGTGCGCTCCCGCCACGTCTCCGGGTCCAGGTAGGGATCCCCCTCCGCCCGGGTCGCCATTTGGAAGGTGCGGCCCTTGTGCCCCGGCTCGCTCAGGATCCCCGCGTTGTGTCCCCCGCTGGTGAGCACGAAGGTGACCTCCGTGTCGGCGGGCATGTGGAACTTGTACACGGACCGCCAGGGCGCCACGTGGTCGGTCACCGTGCCCACCAGGAAGACCGGGACGCGGATGTCGCTCAGAGACACCGGCCGCTCCCCGATCGTGTAGCGCCCCTCGAAGAAGTCGTTGTCCAGGAAGAGCCGGCGCAGGTACTCGGCGTGCATCCGGTAGGGCATCCGGGTGGCGTCGGTGTTCCAGGCCATGAGGTCGTTCATGGGGGTGCGGCCCCCCAGCAGGTAGTCGTGGACCACCCGGGACCAGATGAGGTCGTTGGAGCGCAGGAGCTGGAAGGCCCCGGCCATCTGCCGGTTGTCGAGGCCCCCCGTGTCCCACATGAGGTCCTCGAGGAAGGTCACCTGGCTCTCGTCGATGAAGAGCATGATCTCCCCGGCCTCGGTGAAGTCGGTCTGGGCGGCGAGCAGGGTAAGGGAGGCCAGGCGGCCGTCCCCGTCCCGGGCCATGGCCGCTGCCGTCATGGTCAGGAGCGTCCCTCCCAGGCAGTACCCGACGCCGTGCACCCGCCGGTCCGGGGCGATCTGCCCGATGGCGTCCAGGGCGGCCAGAATCCCCAGGGTGCGGTAGTCGTCGAGCCCCAGGTCCCGATCCTCCGGCCCCGGATTCTTCCAGGAGAGGGCAAAGACCGTGTGTCCCCGGCCCACCAGGTACTGGATGAGGGAGTTTTCGGGGGAGAGGTCGAGGATGTAGTACTTCATGATCCAGGCGGGCACCACGAGCACCGGCTCGGCCTGTACGGTCTCGGTAGTTGGCTCGTACTGGAGGAGCTCCACGAGCCGGTTGCGGTACACCACCTTGCCCGGGGTCACGGCCACGTCTCGGCCCACCTGGTAGGCCTCCGCTCCCACGGGGGCTTCCCCGGCCAGGGAGCGGCGATGGTCCTCGAACCAGTTGGCCAGGCCCTGGGCCAGGCTGGCGCCCCCGGTCTCCCACACCGCCCGCAGGACCTCGGGGTTGGTCCAGGGGAAGTTGGAGGGGGCGCACATGTCCAGGAACTGGCGGGCCGCAAACGACACCATGTTCTCGTGGTGGGACGAGACGCCTCGCACCCCCTGGGTGGCGTAGTGCCACCACTGCTCGCCCAGGAGGAAGCCCTGGTGCAGGAGGTTGAAAGGCCAGGCCCGCCACGCCGGATCCCTGAAACGCCGGTCCTGGGGCAAGGGGGCGATGTGCGGGGGCGTGTCGGCGTCCGCCGCCCGGAGGGCGTAGAGGCCGAATCGGAAGGACTTCTCGGCCGCGTTTCGCAGGAGCTCTGCCTGCTTGCCCGGGCTGAAGCCGAAGTGGAGCGCCCAGTCGGCATAGGCCAGCAGAAGGGATGCCGGGGACAGCCCCAGGGTGGCCCGCCCCAGCCAGGCGTGGGCCAGGCGGTCGATGGTGCGAGTGCTCTCGAACTCGTAGGCGTCGCCCATGGAATCTCCTCCCGTGTGCGGGATCTCCCCTCCGCCCGGAACTGGGTGCCAATGTACACCGGGCGTGCTGCAAAGGGGAGGGGGTGTGTTGCATTGCAGTACGATCGCGGGCGGTGGCCGAGGCGGGTTCGCGTCCCCGCTGGCACGGAATCCGCAAGGGAAATCTCTCGTCGTTTCGAGCTTGTCGGCGCGGAAACCCCGTTTCCCGAGGAAACCGCCCCATGGGGAGCTTTTCGGTCCGCTTCGCCGCCATCCTGAGCGCCGCTGCGTTGTGTGTTTTCGCCCAAGCGGGTCATAGCGCGCAGGCGGGGCAACTCGGGGAAGATGCCGCGCCGGATCCCCGGGAGCGCGTGCGGGAGCTTCGGGAGGAGCGAAGGGCCCAGCAGCCGTGGATCACGGCCCCGGAAATCGACCGGGAGACCGTCCGGGAATTGCTCGGAGATCCCGACGTGGCCATCGTGGACGTCACCTGCCTGGAGACCCGGGCCAAGATCCCGGCCCAGATCCCCGGGGCGGTCTGGCGCGACTGCACCCAGGTGGAGCAGTGGGCGCCACTCTACCGAAGGGACCAGACCATCGTCGTCTACTGTGCCTGACACGAGAAGCCCCGAAGCGCCCGGGTGGCGCTGGAGCTGACGAAACTGGGGTACGAGGGGGCCTACCACCTGGCGGAGGGGTGGTTCGGGTGGCGCGACGCCGGGTTTCCCGCGGAGCTCCGGCCGCCCGAGTAGGCCGCTCGCAGGGAAGAGGAGGGGAGGACACTCCCCGGAGGAGAGGGCCCCGGCGCGAGCCGGGGCCCTCGTTCGTGCAGGCTAGTGCACCAGCTTCCGGTAGCGGATGCGGTGGGGCTGCTCGGCTTCCGCGCCCAGGCGGCGCTTGCGGTCCGCTTCATACTCCTGGTAGTTGCCCTCGAACCAGACGGCTTGGCTGTCGCCCTCGAAGGCCAGGATGTGGGTGGCGATCCGGTCCAGGAACCACCGGTCGTGGGAGACCACCACGGCGCACCCCGCGAACTCCAGGAGCGCTTCCTCCATGGACCGCAGGGTGTCCACGTCCAGGTCGTTGGTGGGCTCGTCGAGCAAAATCAGGTTCGCGCCGCTCTTCAAGAGCTTGGCCAGGTGCACCCGGTTGCGCTCGCCGCCCGAGAGGTCCTTCACGCGCTTTTGCTGGTCGGCGCCCTTGAAGTTGAAGGCCGCCACGTAGGCCCGGGAGGGCACCTTGCGCTTGCCGAGCTCGATGAAGTCGGCCTTGTCGGTGATCTCCTCCCACACCGTCCGGTCTCCCGCCAGGGCGTCGCGGCTCTGGTCCACGTAGGCCATCGCGACCGTGTCCCCCACCTTCAGGGTGCCCGCGTCGGGCTGCTCCTGCCCCGTGAGCATGCGAAGCAGCGTGGTCTTGCCGGCCCCGTTGGGGCCGATCACTCCCACGATGCCGCCCTTGGGGAGGCGAAAGCTCAGGTTCTCGATGAGAAGGCGCTCGCCGTAGGCCTTGGTCACCCCCTGGGCCTCCACCACCAGGTCCCCCAGCCGGGGCCCCGGGGGGATGACGATGGCGCCGGCCTCGACCTTGCCCGCGGTCTCCTGCTGGAGCAGATTCTCGTAGGCGTTGATGCGCGCCTGGCCCTTGGCGTGGCGGGCCCGGGGGGCCATGCGGATCCACTCGAGCTCCCTCTGCAGGGTCTTCTGCCGGGACGTGGACTGCTTCTCCTCCTGGGCCAGGCGCTTTTCCTTCTGCTCCAGCCAGGAGGAGTAGTTGCCCTCCCAGGGAATGCCCCGGCCCCGGTCGAGCTCCAGGATCCAGCCGGCCACGTTGTCCAGGAAGTAGCGGTCGTGGGTCACGGCCACCACCGTGCCCGGGTACTGGGCCAGGTGGTGTTCGAGCCACGCCACCGACTCGGCGTCCAGATGGTTGGTGGGCTCGTCCAGGAGGAGCAGGTCCGGTTGCTGGAGCAGGAGCCGGCACAGGGCCACCCGGCGCCGCTCGCCGCCCGAAAGGGTGGCCACGCTCGCCTCGGGAGGGGGGAGCCGCAGGGCGTCCATGGCGATCTCCAGGGTGCGGTCCAGATCCCACGCGCCGGCGGCGTCGATGGCGTCCTGCACCCGGGCCTGCTCGGCCAGGAGCTTCTCCATGGCGCCGTCGTCCATGGGCTCGGCAAAGCGGGCGTTGATCTCGTCGAACTGGCGCAGAAGCGCCCGGGTGCCCGCCACCCCTTCGTCCACCACCTCGGCCACGGTCTTGGACGCATCGAGCTCGGGCTCCTGGGACAGGAAGCCCACTCGCGTGCCCTCGGCGGGCCACGCCTCCCCGTGAAAGTCGGTGTCGAGCCCCGCCATGATGCGAAGCAGCGTGGACTTGCCCGAACCGTTGAGGCCGAGCACGCCGATCTTGGCGCCGGGGAAGAAAGAGAGCCAGATGTCCTTGAGCACTTCCCGGTTGGGCGGATAGACCTTCGAGAGTCCCTTCATCACGTAGATGTACTGGTGCGCCACGAAAAACCTCCTGGGGTGCGGGGAAGGCGGTTCGGCCTTCGGCAGGCTGTGGACCCTTTGGCAGGGCGAAGGCTTATACCTGCCGGCGGCCCCGGGCGCAAGGGGTGGGCCGGGCCAGGGTCGGCTGGAACGTGCAAGGTTGAACCCTGGGTCCAGGCTTGAGGCGGACCAGGACGGATGGGGCAAAGGCGCACACGGCCCAAATCGGAATCGATGTCGAAATCGCGTCGAAGACTGTTTCCCGGCCGTGGCCGGTCAACCGGTCCAGATGTACATCCAGAGCACGGCCCAGCCCCAGGCAACGGTGAGGAGGGTGAGGGGGACGCCCACGGCGAGGAAGTCGCGGAAGCGAATGGTGGCGCGGCCCCGGGCGAGCTCGGCCACGATCACGTTGGCGACCGAGCCCACCAGGGTGAGGTTCCCGGCGAAGGTGGAGGCCATGGCCAGGCCGAGCCAGAAGACCGCCGGATCGGGGAAGCGGGGAACCCAGGGCAGGGCGACGAGCACCATGGGTACGTTGCTCACCAGGTTCGACAGGACCACGGTGATGCCCGAGAACGCGGCGAGTTGGGCCCCCGGCGTCCGGCCCAGGTAGGGCGCCGCGGCCTCGAAGAAGGCCTCTCCCCAGCCCGCCCGGTTGAGCCCCTCCACCACGATGAAGAGCCCGCTGAAGAAGAGCAGCAGCGACCAGTCCACCCGTGCCAGGATGCGGGTGGGGGGGCGGCGGGCCAGGAGGATCACGGCGGTGGCGCCGGCCATGGCCATGCCCGAGAGACTTCGCCCGGCGAGAAACCCCCCCAGGACAAACGCCGTGACCATGCCCGCCGTCACCAGGAGCGGGCGGTCCATGGGGGGAGGGGCCACCCGGGGCACGAACCGGGCCGCCCCCAGCACCCGGCGAAACCGCCACCGAAGGAAGAGCCAGGTGATGGCGAGCCCCCCGGCCGCCACCGGGAGCATGTGGAGGGCGAAGCCCGCGTACGACCAGCCGGAGTGGGTCCCCACGATCATGTTCTGGGGGTTCCCCGTCAGGGTGGCCACGCTGCCGACGTTGGCGGCGGTGGCGAGCGCCAGCAGCACCGGCACCGGCTCCACCCCCGTGTCGTCGCAAACCTGGAGGAGCAGGGGGGTGAGCATGAGGCAGATGGTGTCGTTGACGAACAGGGCCGAGAGCACTCCCGAGACCGCCACCACCCCCAGAAGCAGCCCCCTCGGGCTTCGGGCAAGGTGCACCACCCAGTAGGCGCACCACCGGAAGAACGCGGCCTCCGCCAGGTATGCCGCGAGGATCATCATGCCCAGGAGCAGGAGGATCGTGTCGAAGTTGATGGCCCCGACCGCCTCCTCCTGGGTGAGCACCCCCGCCCACACCATGAGCACCGCCCCCAGCAGCGCCCCCGACGGCCGGTCCAGATGGAAGCCCGGGAGCTTCTGCCCGGCGATGACGACGTAGGTGAGGAGAAAGATGAGGAGGGCGGCGGTCACGGGGGCCGCCCGGCGGCAACGCCTGTTTGGGGGGAGACGTTTCGCCCGCGTGGACAAAGGGAGTAACCGGGCACCCAATCCAAATCGAAATCGAGATCGAAATCGAAATCGACTCCGATACCGATACCGATGGGCTGGCGCCAAGACCCAGCAGCCACGCCTACTCCGTTACTCCAACGAGCCACGGGCGACGCGCAACGAGCCCCTCAGTACACCGGCTTGAAGTCGAAGTGGTGCTCGGCCTCGATGTAGCGCACGGTGCGGGAGTGGGAGCGCATGACGACCGAGTGGGTCTTCGCGCCCCCGGCGAAGAAGCGCACGCCCCGCACCAGGTCTCCCTCGGTGACGCCGGTGGCGGCAAACATCACGTCGCCCCTGGCCAGGTCCTCGATGGTGTAGATCCGGTCCAGGTCTTCGATTCCCATCTCCCGGCACCGGCGCTTCTCTTCGTCGCTGGTGAAGAAGAGGCGGCACTGCATGTCGCCCCCCAGGGCCTTGAGGGCCGCCGCGGCGAGCACGCCTTCGGGACCGCCCCCCACGCCCAGGAGCATGTGGACGCCCGTCTCCTCCATGAGCCCCGCGGCAACCGCCGGGGCGACATCGCCGTCGGGGATGAGCTTGATCCGGGCGCCGGCTTCCCGCACCTCCCGGATGATCCCGTGATGTCGCTCCCGGTTGAGGATCACCACGGTCATGTCCTCCGGGTAGAGCCCGAGGGCTTCGGCCACGTTGCGCACGTTCTCCGTGGGGGTCTTTCGGATGTCGATGGCCCCCTTGGCCTCGGGGCCCACGGCGATCTTGTCCATGTACATGTCGGGGGCATGGAGGAAGCACCCCTCGCAGGCGGCGGCAATGGTGGCGATGGCGTTGGGCATGCCCGTGGCGCACAGGTTCGTGCCCTCCAGGGGGTCCACCGCGATGTCGGCCCGCAGATCGCCGCGGCAGTTGCCCACGATCTCCCCGATGTAGAGCATGGGGGCCTCGTCCATCTCGCCCTCGCCGATGACGACCCGGCCGGTAAACGAGATGGACTGGAGGGTGCGCCGCATGGCCTCGGTGGCGGCTTCATCGGCGGCACGCTTGTCCCCCTTTCCCATCCAGCGGGCGCACGCGAGCGCGGCTGCCTCGGTGACGCGTACGAGCTCCAGGGCCAGGTTGCGATCCATGGCTGACCTCCCGTCAGGGGTTTGGGGCGCTGCCTCGGGCGCCGCCGCCTTGCCGTTCCATACGAGTGGGGTCGAAGGTTCCCAGGCCGTCGGCGCCGAAGACGACCTCCCGTACCCGGGTGGTGCCCGTGTGGGCTCCCCCGGCGAAGTTCTCCTCGAGAAAGGGCACGAGCAGGCCCTCGACCCGGCGAAAGTCCCCGTACCGCGTCGCAAAGCCCGTCTGCCCGCTGGGGAACCGCACCGCCCCCTCCACCCAGACCACCCGGCGGGTCACGGCGTCGATCCAGTAGGTGAGGTCGAGCTCCGGGGACCAGGGCAGCCCCACCCGCCGGTAGGCCGCGGCCTCGCGGGCGGCTTCGCCCCGGTCCTCCAGGCGGCTCCGGTGGTGGACGAAGACCCAGGGGATCTCGGAGCGCAGGAGCTGGTACTCCATGGCGGTTCGGGGTGGGCCCTCCACCCGCTGCAAGCGCGTGGCGTCGCCGCGCCACCCCCGGCCGCCGTTAAGGATGCGCACCTCCGTGGCCTGGGGGTAGGCGATCTCCACCCGAAGCCGGTCCGGGGCCTGGAAGTCGCGGGTGACCCTGCCGGCGGCGCCCCCCTGCCGGCGGGCATCCACCTCGGCCGTCACCCGGTAGGCCTGCATCCGGGCTGCGGCGCGTGTGCCCCCGTACGTCTCCACCACCGAATCGAGAAGGGCCCCCAGATCGAAGGCCGCGGCCCGTGGCGCGGCGGCACCGAGGAGGACCCAGGCGGCAACGGCAAGGCAGGCCGCGCGCGCGGCCAGGGCCGGGCGGGGCCTCATGCGTCGCCTTCCAGGCCCAGGAGGCGGGCCAGGTTGCCCCCCAGCACGGCAGCGGTCTCGGCGGGGGTGAGCCCCGCGGTCTCCATGTCGGCCCGGTACCGGGCCAGCCCCAGCAGGGGGTGATCGCTGCCGAAGAGGAGCCGCTGTGCCCCTGCCAGGTCGATGAAGCGCCGGTAGACCTGGGGCTTGTAGAGATAGGGCGCCGCCGCGGTGTCGTAATGGACGTTGCGAAGCACCTCGTCGGCGTCCTTGCGCAGGAGGTGGTAGACGAAGAGGCCGCCCCCCCAGTGGGCCAGGATCCACGAGGTCTCGGGGTGCGCCGCTACGAGGGCGTAGACCTCCGAAGGGTCCATGCGGCTCTTGCCGGGGTAGTCGTGCCCCACGGGCTCGTTGGTGTGGAGCAGGAGCGGCACGCCCGCCTCGCGGCAGAGCTCCGCCAGCGGCGCCAGGGCTTCGCGCACCCGGAGCCCGAGCCCCGCGCCGTAGGTGGCGATCTCCCCGAGACCCCGGGCGCCGGCCGCCAGGCATCGCTCGGCTTCCCCCACGGCCTGGCTCCCGAGCAGCGGGTTGACGCAGGCCAGGGGGAAGATGCGCCCGGGATGGCGCCGCGCGGCGTCGAGGCAGTAGTCGTTGCAGAGGCGGGCCGTCTCGGGGCGGTTCCAGGGAAAGCCGAAGGCGCAGGCGGCGTCGATGCCGTTGGCGTCGAGATAGGCCACGAGCTGGGTGGCCCCGACGAGGCGGGCTCGGGGGTCCTGGTACAGGAGGCGAAAGTCGTCTTCCCCCGCGAAGTACCCGCCGCGGTCGGCGCGGATCTCGGGCGGGCAGAGGTGGGTGTGGCAGTCCAGGATCATGGCCACCCAGGAAGTGCAGCGTCCTCGAAGGGACGCATCATACCGGGGCGGCCGCGGAGAGGGAAGGGGAGCCGAAGGCGCGGCGGGTGCTCCGGGCGCTCAAGAACAGGGCCAGGCACGATGCGCTGCGGCCCACCACGAGGGCGGCCGAGGCGACCACGATGCCCACCGCCTCCAGGTGCCAGATGCCCACGTAGAGCACGGCGCCGATGGCCGCCACCTCGGCCACCGTGGCCCAGGTGATGGTCCCCGTGGCGCGTCCGTGGACGAAGAGCGAGCGCAGAAAGGTCAGGAGCACCGTGAGCGCCGGCACGGGGGTCAGCAGG
>JBFLZB010000039.1 GCA_040756475.1 Thermodesulfobacteriota bacterium | reverse complement strand
ACGCCCGAGGCGCCCAGGCGCCGCCGGTCGGCCAGGAGGGCCGCCCCCTCGGCGGCCACCGTGCCGGCGTCCACCACCACCCGGCCCACCGGCACCCTCGGCCCGGGGTGCACGTGCCCCCCCTCCCGGAGCAGGGTCTGGCCGTTTCCCCCCCGGAAGACCCGCTCGGCGCCGAGGCCCCCGTCCGACGCCAGGCGCGCCAGGGCGTCCCGGTGCCGCGCCTCCCCGTGCACCGGGAGGAGGTGCCGCGGGCGCACGAGCCGGAGCATCCGCTCCAGGTCGTCCCGGGCCGGGTGGCCCGAGACGTGCACTCCCGAGCTCTCGGTGTCGTGCACCTGCGCCCCCTGGCGCAGGCACCGGTCCACCAGGCGCCGGATCGGCACCTCGTTGCCCGGGATGCGGCGCGCGCACAGAATGACCGCGTCCCCCGGCGAGAGCCGGTGGCGCGGCTCCAGACCGTGCGCGACCCGCCACAGGGCGCTGCCGGGCTCCGCCTGGCTCCCCCCGAGCACCACCGTCAGGGCCCCCCGGGGGAGCGACGAAGCCCGGAGCTCGGGCACCACGTCTCCGGGGGCGAGGCGCAGATGGCCCAGGCGCCGGGCGAGCCGCGCGCACTGGACCACGGACCGCCCCAGAAAGACCACCCGCCGCCCCGCCTCCCGGCTCACCTCCATCGCCTGCTGGATGCGGTGGACGTTGGTGGCGAAGAGGCTCACGTAGGCGCGCCCCCCGACCCGGGGAAGGAGCCGGCGCAGGGCGTCCCCCACCCGCTTCTCCGGCGGGGTCTCCCCGGGCACCAGGGCGTTGGTGCTGTCGCAGCACAGCAGGTCGACGCCGCTCTGCGCCCAGGCCGCCAGGCCCGCCTCGTCGGTGCGGCGGCCGTCCACTGGGCTGGGGTCGAAGGTGAAGTCCCCCGTGTGGACGATGCGCCCCCCGGGGGTCTCCAGGGCCAGGGCGCAGGCGCCCGGCACCGAGTGGGTGACCTGGAGGAAACGAGCTCGAAAGGCCCCGGTCTCTACCTGGTCTCCCGCCGCCACCGGCTGCAAGTGCCTGCGGGTCGCGGGCGCCGCCTCGGCGAGCCGGGCCTCCAGGAGCCCCAGGGCCATGGGGGTTCCGTACACCGGCGCCGGGAGCTCCGCCAGGAGATGCCCCAGGGCCCCTACGTGGTCCTCGTGGCCGTGGGTCAGGAGCACCGCCCGCAGCTTCTCGCGCCGTTCCCGCAGGAACGCGAAGTCGGGGATCAGGTAGTCGATGCCGGGGCAGTCCGGCGGGGGGAAGAGCAGGCCGCAGTCGATGAGGACGAGGTCGCGCTCCGCCTCCAGGGCCAGCGCGTTGAGGCCCACCTCCTCGAGGCCCCCGAGGGGGATCACCCGGGTCCAGGCGGGCCCGGCCGGGGCCTCACCCACGGCCACCCCCCCGAGGAAGCTCCGAGGGGTGCGGCGCCGTCCCCACGGGGGTCACGGGCCCGCCAGGGCCCGAGCCATGACGTCGCGCAGCTCGGCGGCCCGTCGGCGGCGCTCGTCGCCGTCGGCGGCGGTCGTGTAGCACACGGGCGGCAGAAAGCGCACCGTCACCCGTCCGGGCCGGGCCGCCAGACTTCCTTTCGGCCACAGGGCAGCGGTACCCTGCACGACTACCGGCACCACCGGCGCGCCGCTCTCCTCGGCCAGGTGCAGGAACCCCAGCTTGAAGGGGAGCAGGCGGCCATCTCGGCTTCGGGTGCCCTCGGGGAAGAGGATGACCGGGAAGCCCTTTCGGACCTCCACGGCGGCAGCTCCCAGAGAGGCCCGGGCCGCCTCTGCGTCGCCCCGATCCACGGGAAGGTAGCCCACTGCCCGGATGGCCTGGCCGAAGATGGGGATCGAGAAGAGCTCGCGCTTGGCGAGCCACAGCACCTCCCGGGGCAGCACGAGGCTCAGGACCGGGATGTCCAGGTTCGACTGGTGGTTGGCCACGAAAATCGGCGCCACCCCCGGGGGCAGGAGCTCCCGCCCTTGCACTTCCACCGTGACCCCGGCCGTGCCCAGGACCACCCGGGACCAGAGCGAGGCCAAGTGGCGCACCCAGCGCCGGCGCCGGTCGGCGTACCCCCCGACCATGGCGGCGGCCCCCACCCCCACGGTCACGGCGACGAGCACGATCAGGAACAAGAGAGCGCGGACGCCGTGCATGGCTCCTCCGGGTTGCGAGACGCACCCTTATAGGGTTTTCCCTTGCGCGGCGTCAACGTTCGGGCTATAAACGCGCTCCCCTTACCGAGGTGGGGCCCGTTGGGCCTTGACAGGGGCGGGCGGCCTGCGTAGCATTCCGCCTTTCGCGATTTTCCCCCAGACCTGGGAGGCTGGCCGTCATGAAGAGCTTCATGGCCACCGCGCAGACGGTTGAGAAGGAATGGTTCGTGGTGGATGCCCAGGGCGCGACCCTCGGGCGCCTGGCGACCCAGGTGGCGTCGATCCTGCGGGGCAAGCACAAGCCCACCTACACCCCCCACGCCGACGCGGGGGACTTCGTCGTGATCGTGAACGCCGACAAGGTGCACCTGACCGGGCGCAAGATGGACCAGAAGATGTACTACTGGTACTCGGGGTACCCGGGGGGCATCAAGGGGCGCACCGCTCGCCAGATGCTCGACCGCAAGCCCGAGGAAGTGCTGCGCCGAGCGGTGAAGGGCATGCTGCCCAAGAACAACCTCGGTCGCCAGATGATGACCAAGCTCAAGATCTACGCGAACTCCGAGCACCCGCACCAGGCCCAGCAGCCCAAGCCGCTGGCTGCCCAGCAGTAGAGAGGACCCCCCATGGCCCAGAGCATCCAGAGCCACGGCAAGAGAAAGACCGCCATCGCCCGCGTGACCGTCGTCCCCGGCGACGGCAAGGTCGAGGTCAACGACGGCAAGACCCTCGAGACCTATTTTCCTCGAGAGGCCCACCAGCGCGCGGCCCTGAGCCCCCTGGTCCTCACCGAACGGGCCGGAACCTATGACGTGAAGGTGCGCGTGCGCGGCGGCGGCATCACCGGCCAGGCCGAGGCCGTGCGCCACGGCATCGCCCGGGCCCTGGTGGCCCTGGAAGAGGACCTGCGCCCGGTTTTGAAGAAGGCCGGCTTCCTCACCCGGGACCCCCGGATCGTGGAGAGCAAGAAGTACGGCCACCACAAGGCCCGCAAGAGCCCCCAGTTCTCCAAGCGCTGAGCCGGGCACGCGCAGCACCTGCGAGAGGGCCGCCCCCCAAGGGCGGCCCTCTTTGCGTGTACGCTGCAGACCGCTTCTTGGAACGAAGGCGAGCGGGTCCGTCACGTCTCGTCCGGAATCTCCGCCTCGACCAGCTTCGCGAGAAGGGCCAGCGACTCCTGCCAGCCCAGATGGCAGCCCTCCGCAGGAATGACGTCCGGAACACCTTCCTGGGTGATGTGCAGCTCCGTCCCGCAGGACACCTGCTCAAGCGCGACCGTCACCTGCATCGTCCCGGGAAGATTCGGGTCGTCGACCGGGGGCGTGTCCAGACGACCCAGACCTCAGGCACAGAAATCCGGCACAGAAATCCGGATTGACCGGCCCGGCCGGCCCGTGCTACCAACCCTGCGGCCGGGGTGGGAGCCGGAGGTGCCCGGCCCCCGAGAAGACTCGGACTTCCTCCGAATGGGTCCCTGGACGGTGGCGCCCTCTTGGCCCGTCCCGTCGCAGAGACGCGCGCACCACGGGCGGCACGCGAGGAACAAAATGGGCTGGGCAGACAGCTTCCCAAAGAGCGTGCCACCGAGGAACGACAGCGCCGAGCCCGAAGGAGGCGAGGCCGAAACCGTCGGTCCCGACGCTCGAATGTTTCCCTTCCTCCCGCAAGAGCGAGCCTCCGCCGACGGTTCCCTCGGAGCGCACCCGCCGGTGCGCGATGCGGGAGGCAGACCCATGCCGGTCCTATCCGTGGTTGTCGCCGCCTACAATGCCGTGGCGACGATCGGCGACACCCTTGCATCACTGGAGAGGCAATCAGCACGGGAGTTTTGCGAGATCATCGTCGTGGACAGTTCCGAGGACGGCACGGGAGCTTTCGTCAAACAGCACTTCCCCGACGTCCGTCTGCTGGAGTTCCCGACCCGCATGTTCTGCGGGGACGCTCGAAATGAGGGAATCCGCGCCGCCCGCGGGCAAATCATCGTGCTCACGGATGCGGATTGCTCCATGGGGCCTACCTGGCTGGAAGACGTGCTTCGATCCCACGAGGGGGCGCATCCGGTCGTTGGGGGGGCGATCGCCTGTGGCAATCCGGAGAGCTATGTCGGGTGGGGGGCCTACTTTACGGAGTTCAGCGCTTGGCAACCGTCCGGGCGTTCCCGCCTCGTGGCCGACATGGCCTGCGCGAATATCAGCTATCGGCGGTGGATCTTCGACGCCTACGGAAAGTTCATCGAAGGGACCTACTGTTCGGACACGGAATTCCATTGGCGTCTTGCCCGAGGGGGGATCGCCATTCGATTTGACCCGGCGATCATAGTTTTTCACCGCAACTTGCAACATTTGGGAAGATTTCTGCGCCACGAGTTCTTTCACGGCATGAGCTTCGCACGTATGCGTTGCATGGCCAGGGCGATTTCGATCAGGAGAAGGATGGGCTACTTCTTCCTGTGCCCATTGATCTTTCTGAAACTTCTCTTGAAAAACGCGGGCCACGGCCTATTCGCCGGGTCCTACCGGGCTTCGTATCTCAAGGCGCTACCCGTGACCGTGCTGGGCATCCTCTCGTGGACCGCGGGCGAAGCGACAGGCTATTTCCGGGGACCCCGGCCCGATGCCTGCGGGTATCCCCAAGGCGCTGTCCCCGGCGTCGACCTCATCCCATGAGCAAACCCGATCCGATGCGCGATGACATGGAGACCGGGGTCGTGGGCGGAGGGACGGCCCCTGCGAGGCCCCCGGCCCGGTTAAAACAGACCCGGCGGGCATTTCCGGGAGGCGGATCTTCGCCGGAGCAGGAGCTTCCCTTCTTCTCCATCGTCATCCCTACCTACATGCGTCCGCAGTCTTTGGCCCAGTGTCTGCAGGCGATCGCCGACGCCGACTACCCGAAGGACCGGATGGAAGTCATCGTGGTTGACGACGGTGGTGCGCCGGTGCCCGATTCGGTCACGCCGTCCTTCGCCGGCCCACTGCCCGTCCGGCACGTGCGACAGGGCCATGCAGGACCCGCTGCCGCGCGCAACCGCGGCGCGAAGCTGGCCCAGGGCGATTATCTGGCCTTCGTGGACGATGACTGTCGCGTCTCGGCAACCTGGCTGCGGGTCATGGCGGGCGTCTTCCGCGAACACCCCGACTGCGCGGCAACGGGGCACACGGAGAATCTTCTGACAGGCAATCCCTTCTCGCAGGCCAGCCAGGATCTCATCGGGTTTCTCTATGCCCGCCACAACACCACCCCCGATCGGGCGCGTTTCCTGACCTCCAACAATCTGGTGATCTCCTCCAGGCTGTTTCACCGGGTCGGCGGCTTCGATACGTGCTTCCCCCATGCCGCGGGAGAGGACCGCGATTTCTGCGACCGCCTTCTGAGCGCTGGGCACCGACTGGTGTATGTGCCCGAGGCGGTCGTGTTTCACGCCCACCACTTGTCCATGCGCTCGTTTCTGCGGCAGCATTTTTGCTACGGCAGGGGCGCTTTCCGCTTCCACCTCCTGCGATCCCGCCGCCGCCGGGAACGTATCCGCCTTGAGCCGTTTCGTTTCTACTGCGCTCTGATGGGCCACGCCTTCAAGGTTTGCCGTGGCTCGAAGGCGCTATCGTTGCTCTTCTTGCTGGGACTGACGCAGATCGCGACCGGGCTTGGCTTCGCTCGTCAGCGCTTCCAGGCGCCGTGCGCGCAGCGGTCGGATCCCTGAACACCATGGACGAGAATCCCGCCTCCCCGGTGGCCCCGGCACGAGTCGCCCAGGAGGATCAGTATCGCTTCCCCTACCATTATCTGCCCGTGTTCTCCGACGGACAGTTTCGCCAGCACGAATACTGGTCGTGGGGCTACCGCTACCTGGGCCGGCTGCGGGTGACGCTGGACTTGCTTCAGGGCCTGTCCTTCGGATCGCTCGTCGACCTCGGTTGTGGCGACGGGCGCTTCTTGGCGGAGGTGAACGCTCGGTTCCCCGGGAAAGAACTCGTGGGCATCGACTCTTCGGCGAAGGCCATCTCACTGGCCCGACGCATGAATCCAGGCGTCCGCTACGAGTGCATGGACATCTTGGAGGAATTGCCGGATGCGAAGTGCGATGTAGTGACTCTTCTGGAGGTCATCGAACATATCCCCGTTCGTTCGCTCTCCCGTTTTCTGTCGGCTGCCGTAGACCTGTTGCGGCCAGGCGGCCACTTGATTCTCAGCGTTCCCCATGTAAACGCGAAGATTCCAGAAAAGCACTTCAGGCACTTCGATGCCAAAGCGCTGCGTGGAGTCCTTCCATCTTGTCTTACAGTTATCAAGATGTTTCCGTTCGACTATGGCAGCTTGTTTCTCGGTGCGATCGTGAAGCTCATGGGTGGGGCAGGTCGTTACTACATTGTGACGCACCCAGGGTTGGCAAATTTTGTATTTCGGTACTACATGGACCGTTGTCTATACGGGGAAGGGGAGGGTGGGTGCAGAAGATTGGCCTGTATCGCGCAAAAGGAAATGGTGAAAGATCGAACCTCGGGGAGGTAAACCGATGGCGGCTCCATGGACATATCGACTGGGTTTGTTTCGCGGATTGTTGTCCGGGCAGAGGGCCTACGTCGGGCCGCTCTACGTTCACATTGATGTCACGCACCGCTGCAATCTCAGATGTCGGTGCTGCAGATGGCATTCGCCACTGGTCGACTCAAGGCGCGACAAGAGCATTGGCGAAGACATCTGCCCGAATTTGTTCAGCCGGCTGTGCGAGGACCTTCACGCAATGGGAACGCGGCTCATGTTCTTCGTCGGCACCGGAGAACCACTCCTGCATCCTCGTGCGTTCGACCTGATCGAGACAGCCAAGCGCAATGGATTCGAGCTGGTCATGTACACGAACGGGACCTCGCTTACCGAGGGGACGATCCGGACGCTGATGGATCTTCGCCTGGATGTGCTGAGGGTGAGTCTGTGGAGTGGCACCGAGGAGGGTTTTGCGGATCAGGTGGGCAGGGAAGCCGCCCCGCGTTTCGGAGACATCGTCGAGGGAATGAAGCGTCTGACCCGGCTCAAGCGGGAACGCGGGGCCCGCTTTCCCTTGCTGGAGCTGTGCCAGTCCGTGACGCAACACAACACGCAGGACGTGGAGCGCGTCGTCCCCCTGGCGCAAGCCTGCGGCTGCGATCGTCTGTGCTTCTCTCCACTGGTGGATTTCGGAGAGGACGCGTTTCGCCGGTTTCAACCTTCCGCCCAGGATTGCGAGGTCCTCCAAGAGGACCTCGCAGGGATAATTCCTCGCCTTGCTGCGCTCTCCATCGAGAGCAACATCGACACCATGTTGCTCCACTACCGGACGGGGGGCCGGCTGTGGCAACACACGCCCTGCTACCCCGCGTGGTTCTTCAGCTACATCCGGTCGGACGGAAAGGTGTTTCTCTGCCAACGCAACGGCAAGACCACGCCCGCGCTGGGGGACCTTCGGGAGTGTGGATTTCCCGCGATCTGGAACAGCGCCCACTACCTGAACGCACGCAGGATGGCCAGCCGGTGCGGGGGGCCGGCCACCGACGGTCAGTACTTCTGTCCCTTTTGCTCCCACAGCATGAACACGCACAAGGTGCACCGCCGGTTTGGTCCGCTGCGACCGGCGCTGAATCTGCTGCGTGGGGTTTCCAACTGAGGAGAGCATGCCGAGGCGCCTCGACCATTTGGTCGTCAAGCCAACGCTGGCCTGCACCGCGGCGTGCCCGACCTGCGCTTCCCGCCGCCGCCTGCACCGCGATCTCAGGGGAGGTCCCACCCTGTCCTTCATGGATTGGGAGAACGTGCTTTCGGACGCCGTGGCGCTGGGAGTGTGGCACCTGACGATCAGCGGCGGCGAACCGACGATCTATCCCCGACTGACAGAGCTGATTCGCGCCGGCAAACGCCACGGGCTGCGGGTCAGGATGAACTCGAACGGTAGCTTCGATGGAGATGCGATTGCCGCGGATCTGCTGGGTGCCGGGTTGGACGTGCTCGACATCTCCCTCTACAGCCACGTTGCGTCCCGGCACGATGCCATGCGAGGCAGCAAGGGGTTGTGGGAAAAGGCCACCCGAAACATCGAGCTCTTCGCGCGACTGCAGCAGGGCGGGAACCGGGGCTTTACGCTGATCACGCAGACGATCCTAACCCGCGAAAACTATCGCGACTTCGGAGATCTTCTGGAGCTCAACCTACGCGCGGGTTCCAGCGGTTGGCTGGTGTCCTACCTGGAGGGGGATTTCGACGGACTGCATGGCCTCTCTCCCCGCCAGGTCCTGGAATTCAGGGAAGACATCCTTCCTCGGGCCCTCGATCGATGCCGAGGGCTGGAGTGGGACATCCGGTCCCTGGCGATCGCTTCGCTGCGCCGGGTCTTCTCGCCAAGAGACCTCAGCTACGAGCAGTGGGCTGCGGGTTGGTACCGCGCCGACAACCGGCCCTGCCGCATTCCCCGTCGGCAGGCGCTGATCCTTGCCAGTGGGGATGTCCACCCGTGCAACGTGGTCGAGTACACGCACGCAAACGTTGTCGGAAACGTGCGCAGCCAGCCGCTAGGCGACATCTGGCGGGGGACGAAGTGGAATGATTTCAGGAACGGCCCTTGCGAGGACTGTAGGCGATGCCCCATGGGTCGGCATGTATTCGTGCCTTTGCGCTGCCGGAATACGTGGACGGCGATACTCAAGACAGGACTGAGGACCTTTCGCATGGACTCCCTCGAGGAACGCTGGCTCGCATATCGCATTCGCCGCCAGCGGTAAATGGCCGCAGGGGATGTCCATGATTCGGGGACGCGAGGGGGACGGGGACACGCCCAGGGCGCACCGAGCGGCCGAGCACTCAAGTTGTTTGGGTGGTTTGCCGTAGAGCATCCCGAAGTCGGCGGACGTCGAGGCCAGGACTGGCTTCGACGGAAGCGGTGCTCTGCGGGAAGGACACCCCACGTATCCCAGCATTCCTCGATCGTTTCCGCCGAGACGGCTGCGCTGTCCGGTCCGCTGTCGCTTGCGCCCGCGGGTCGCGCCCTTTGACGTGAGGGCACGCCCGCCGCCGCGGTGCCCTCGCCGGAAATCGACCATTTGTCTCTTGGGAATCCCTGGAACACCTGCACGAGGCGACCCCTGTCGCCGAGGAGGAATCCGATGAAGCACTCGTCCAAACGATGGATGGCGGTCTTACTCGCCCTGCTTGTCTCGCCCCTGGTCCTCGGGGCCTGTGGAGGCGGGGGAGGGGGAAGCTCGGGGTCGGACGATCAAGGAGGCGACGTTTCGGACGCCGTCGCCGCGCTCGTGGTCCTCGACGCCGCCGCCTTGAACGGGCAGATGGACGTCGTGGAGTTCGTGGAGGCCCTGGATCAGTGGGCAACTGCTGTGGACGCGGTGCCCGGGGGACCGCAGAGTCTGGCCGACTACCTGGACGGCGAGGTGGCGGGGGGCAGCTTCTCCTCCAGCGCCCGGGTGCCGGCCCCCAAGACGCTCCAGCAGGCGTTCGCCGACCTCAAGCAGACCACGGCCTACCAGACGGTCGAGGCCTTCGTCACGACGGTCGCGAGCAGCCTGCTCCTGCCCGATCCCGTGGGCATGCTCCTCGAACTGGGCCAGCCGGAGGTCTTCGTCTCCCTCGCCTCGGTGAAGGCCCGGGCGAACATCTACGAGGCCCTGGTCAACAACGAGATCGATCCCGTCACGGCAGCTTCCCTGGCCGACCGGGTCCGCAGGAACCCCTTCGACGCCCACAAGGGGCTCTTGGAGGCGAAGAGCGAAACCGTGCCGGAGTGGGTCGAGACCGTGGGGGGCGTGTGTCTTCGCGACTGCCCGCCGGTGGGCGGTACGGGGATGTACTCCGGTCCCTTCTCGGGGACGATGACCGAGACCGGGCTGGGCTGCGTCTGGGAGCACTCCCTCTCGGGCATCGTGGACGTGACCGTGACGGGGAGCGGAACCCTCGCCGACCCCTACGAGGGCGCCTTCGACGTGAGCGGCACCATCGCGACGGTGCTCGTCTCGGGGACGGAGTGCGACCCGGGTGGGGGGGCGCCGATCGAGGACTTCTTCGGCTCCGTCTCGGGGACCTCCGGAAAGGTCGAGGCCGAAGGCGACGGCTTCATCGGCACCGCGCCCTTCGTCGCGACCCTCACCAACGGCACCGTCTCGGGATCGACGCTGACCGCGACCTTCTTCCTGGACCTGGGGATGGACAACGCAATCTCGAGCCCCGTCAGCCTGGCCAGGCAGTAGGAGCCCCACGCTCGCCCAGCGGCAGCGGCGCAGCGACCCGATCGCTGCGCGATACCGCTCGCCGGGAGCCCTCGATGGGAGGGCTCCCGGCCGTGCCGCGACGCGGACCCCTTGGCATGACGCCCCTTCCGCCTACGCCCCGGCCAACCCTCCTAGAAAGGAGCGTTTCCCTTCGTTCGCGAGCCGTGCTCCGGAAGGCCCCCGAGGGGCGGGGAGCGGCGGCGCCCGCCGCGCTCACGAAGCCTCGTCGGATGCTGCGGCCCGGCTCCCCGTGGCTGGGGCGGGGTGCAGTCCGCTTAGCCACGTTCTGCTACGGTCGACGGACGACCGCCGTGCCCGTGCCGTGGGCGAAGAGCTGGCCCGCCTCGTTCTTGAGGGTGCCCTCCACCGCGCCGATGGTCCTCGAGAGGTGGAGGAGCCGGCCCTCGGCGATCAGCTCCTGGTCGAAGGGAATCGGCCGGAGCATCTTGACCGACAGGTCGACCATCGCGTGACCGACTCCCACGTCGAGGGCCGTTTGCAGCGCGCACCCGAGCGCCGAGTCGAGCACAGCAGCGACGTACCCACCGTGAACGCCCCCAAACAGGTTCTTGTGGCGCTCGTCCGCATGGGCGAGGAACTTGATGTAACCCCGGCTCGCTTCCACCGGGCGAAGCGGGATCGTGTCGAAGATCGACGGCCGGGGAAACCTGCCGTCGATGATCCCCTGCAAGAGTTCCAGGCCGGTCACGGAGAGTGGGTCCATTGGATGAGCTCCTTCTGAAGGGAGGTAGGACGGGGGAATGGGGACGGCCGGGACGGCCGGCACGTCCTCAGGGAGCGAAGGGAACGCCGCTTTCCAACCTACTCCATGAGCAACCAGTTGGCGAAGAAACGGGGGCTGTTGCACGATCGCCGCGCCCCGACCGACGTACGTACTGCCAGGCTCACGCCGCCCGAAGTCACGCCTGGATCTGTGCAGGGGGCGCGGGGCGACCCGCGTTCCTACTGCGGCCGTTGCCGTCTCGTCCCTTTTCCGTTCCGGAACGGTAGGGCGTCTGGCCGAGACCTCTCAAAACAGAATAAGGGGTTTGATGATATTGTCAGCCTTCTTGCTCATCATCCCGAACGCTTTCTCCAATTGATCGAAACGGAAGGTGTGCGTCGTGAGCTTGGTGGGGTCGATCCGGCCTGTCTCGATGAGCCTCATCATCCGTTTCATGTTCTCTCTTCCGCCGGGGCACAGGACGCTGCGAATGGTCTTGTCGCTCATCCCTCGGCCCCAGGCGTCGATCGGAAGGTCGATACTATCGCCGTCGCTGTGAATCCCCAGGTTCACGATCGTTCCCCCTGGCCGTGTGGTTTGAAGACAGGAGTCCATCGCCATCTGTGAGCCGATCGCCTCCAGGGCCGCGTCAACGCCGACCCCTCTCGTAATTTCTATGATCTCTTCGTCGGGATCCACGGCGGTGAAGTCCAGGGTGATGTCCGCACCGAAAGCTTTTGCCAACTCCAGCCGATTGGGTCGTTTGTCGACGGCGATGATGAGTCCGGCCCCTCTCAGCCGGGCCCCGGCCGTCGCCATCAGACCCACCGGCCCCTGGCCGAAGATCGCCACCGTCCCGCCCAGTGGGATGTCTGCCAGCTCTGCCCCCCGCAGCCCGGTTGGCATCATGTCGGTGGCGTAACACGCCGCCTCGTCGCTGATGGAGTCAGGTACCAACGCCAGGTTGGCCTCCGCGTCGTTCACGTGGAAGTATTCGGCAAACACGCCGTCCTTTAAGTGGGACAGCTTCCAGCCCCCCAGCAGCCCGCCGCAATGGGACGTGGCCCCCTGTTGGCATGGGGCGCAGCGGAAGCACGGCGTGATCGCATTGACCGCGACGCGGTCGCCTTCGTTCACCGCGCGTACTTCGCTGCCGCGCCGGTAGACGATTCCCACCCCTTCGTGGCCAATCGTCAGGTTGTGCTGGACTCCGACCGAGCCCTGGACCGTGTGTCAATCGCTGGTGCAGACCAAGGCGGCGGTCGTCTGGATAATGGCGTCGTTCGGACCCGGTTCCGGTATGGGCTTCTCGACGAAACCGGTCTCTCCGATTCCAAGCATCGCAAAGGCCTTCATGGTCCTGGAGCGCGAGACTCCACTCATCTCCATGGAAAGCTCCCTCAAGTGGGTATGTTGATAATGCCGAGTTTGGCTGCGTATTTGACGACATCTACGATATTGTCGACGTGGAGCTTGTCCATGATCTTGGTCCGGTGGTTCTCCACCGTCTTCGGGCTGATACACAGGTGGGAAGCGATCTGCTTCGTCGTCAGACCTTCCGCCACAAATCTCATGACCTCCTGTTCTCTTTGGGTGAGTTTGTCGTAATTCGATTCTGATGCAGAGAGCGCCCCGGTGCTGCGGTCCAGTACGTATTGTACGATCTCATCCATTGCGGTGTGGTCGAAGTAATAGTGTCCCTTTGAAACGGTATCCAATGCAGTCAAAAGCATGTCAGGAGTACTGTCTTTTACTATAAAGCCGACCGCACCTGACTGAAGGGCTTGGATGATGTATTCCTTCTTTGAGTGCATGCTGATCATGATGACTTTTGTCGGTGGGTGTTGTGAGCAAATCAGGCGGGCCCCTTCCAAGCCGCTATTGCCCGGAAGCGCAATGTCCATCAAGACGATGGGCGGCCTTAGTTCGCCCGCTATCTGGCAAGCCTCTTCGGCGCTGCCCGCCTCGCCGACCACCTCGAATTGAGGGCTTTCATCAAGAAGGAGCTTGAGTCCCTTTCTAAACAACGTGTGGTCGTCTACGAGGAGAATGCCGACCTTTGAATCGGTAGTCAGGCTCATGAGACCCCTCGATCGTCGCCCTGAAAAGGTATCTCGACAAGTATCTTCGTGCCTCGCCCAATCTCGGAGCGCGTTGTCATTCGGCCGTTGAGCAGTCCCACTCGCTCCTTCATGCTCCAGATCCCCATGCCTGCATCCGTGTTGTGCTTCGCTGCCAACCCTTCTACAAAGAAGCCATCTCCGTCGTCTTCAATTCGTATAATGATCTTAGGGTAAGAAAAAACGATGCGAATCGTCGCGTTCTTTGCATTCGCGTGTTTGACAATGTTTGTTAGCCCCTCTTGGACAATACGGTAGACTGCAATCTTTTCGTCGAAATTCATGTTCAGTGCATCCAACCCTGCCGACTTGAAAACGATCGTTAACCCGTGAATCTTCGATATGTTCTTGCATAAGTTGTTGAGCGTACAGACTAAGCCAAGCGTGTTGAGGCTGGGAGGATGAATGGTGAAGACCATCTTCCGGACATCGCTCATGATGCTCTGAAGAGAATCCAGCAATTCCTGTGGCTGAACTGTATGGTCTATACCTGACCGCGGAAGCCTCTTGATAAATGTAGAGAGTTGTATGTTCAGGGCGTACAGGTTCTGCGCTAATTGATCGTGTAAGTCACGCGCAATACCACTAAGTTCCACCTCCCGTGTCCGAATAAGTTGTTGGGAGAGAGTACGAATGCGCTCTTCAGTCTGTTTCCGCACCGTCATGTCTCGCATGTAGCTGATAGTGCCTGTCATCAAATTTTCAGCGTCGGTAAGAGGGGCGCTGGAGATCAAGAGAGGAACGATGGATCCGTCGGCTACATAGGCTTCAATCTCTAGGTTCGTAATTGGAGCCCGATCCAAAATGGTTTGATAGATATCATGACCGGCGTTGGGTCCACTGCGGATGATGTTCCCGATGAAAGAGCCAACGAGAGCATCCCGATTGGTTCCAAACAAGGTTTCGGCACCTCTGTTTACGAGTGTGACGTACCCGTCGCGGTTCGTCACAACGATGGCGTCCATGCAGCTTTCAAGGACACTTTCCAGGAAATTCTTGACGCTGACGACGTTCTTCATCTCCGTTACGTCTCGAACGATGCCTTCCATGGCAACGGGAGTTCCCTTCCCGTCCCGCAGCACAATCCAACGATCGTGCATCCATCTGATGTTGCCATCGTTGTCGACGCAACGGTATTCCATCTCGTCGCCTTCGCGACCATCGGACAACGATGCGACGATTTTTTCCCTCAATTTCTGCCGGTCGGATGAAACAATTCTGTCATTGACAGATGCAGTTGTAGCGATGTCTTTGCACGGGTGACCGAATATTTTTATGAAAGCCGGATTTGTGTATACGTACTTGTTGATGGATAAATTAAAACTATATATTCCGTCCTGGGTGCGGTTGGATAAAGCGTAGAAGCGCTTTCGTGATTCCTGCAATTTGTTCACCTCTCTACAGTAATACAACGAGAGCGATCCGGCCCATCTACTGGAAGCCGCTCATCGTGGCGACCCTCGTGCTATCGGCAAAATACCGCGCTACCACGGGGCCATTGCATCGCTGAAGGCCGCGATGGCCCACGCCGGCCGATGCCGAGAAGGGGTTCCTGATCCTGTGGGGGAAACTCCCTATGGGCCCTTGCACCCGCATGCCGCTCCCTCCGACCCTTGTTGAGTCTCTGGACGGTTGAGCTAGGAGAAAACCCCCAGGAAGAATTTGCCCTGGAATGAGGGTTTGCCCTGATTTACAACGCCGTTTGACACCTCTATTGTGAACTTCGTTGAACGCCTTGTCGAGGAGGCCCGACGGCCCCGGCGGCGAGTGGGCGAAGGAAACCTGGTCTCAGGGAACGGCAGGCTCCGGGACTCGGGGAGGGAACCCGGTTCCAGTTGGAAGCGCACGGTTCGACGACGAGGCTTCGCGTGGCAGTGATGGAAGGCTGCAGGACCGATTCTTTCCGTGGAGTGCGCTGTGCACGTCATCGCGCTCTCCCGTATCCCGCAAGAAGGAGAGGCAAATGGCGAAGATGATGAAAGCGTTCGTGATGAAGAGGATCGGCGAGGTGGGCATCATGGAGAAGCCGATCCCAGGCGACCCGGGCCCCAATGATGCCATCGTCAAGGCCACCACGGCGCTGGTCTGTACATCTGACGTGCATACCGTGAAGGGGGCCATCGGGGAGAGGACGGATCACACGTTGGGGCACGAGGCGTGTGGCATCGTGGACAGGGTGGGCAATGCGGTCAGTTTGTTCAAACCCGGGGATCGCGTTGTTATTGGCGCCATCACGCCGTGCTACAAGTGCGAAAACTGTCAGAGAGGGTTCACGTCTCAATGCGGGCAGCCCCTGGGTGGGTGGAAGTTCGCCAACATCAAGGACGGCAGCTTTGCTGAATATTTCCATGTCAACGATGCTGATGCCAATCTCACCAGCATTCCAGACAACGTGTCCGATGAGGCGGCGTGCTATGCGACCGACATGATGACGACCGGCTTCAAGGGAGCGGAGAATTCCGACATCATCTTGGGCGGCACCGCCGCCGTCTTCGGGCTGGGCCCGGTCGGCCAGATGGCGGCGGTCGGCGCCCGCCTGCTGGGCGCGGGCCTGGTCATCGCGGTTGACAGCATCCCTCAGCGCCTTCAACTCGCGAAGGAGTATGGCGCGGACGTTACGATCGATCTCTCCAAGGTGGATCCCATCCAGAAGATCATGGAACTGACCAACGGGCAGGGGGTGGACTCGGCCATCGAGGCGGTCGGCAACCAATCGGCCTTCGAAGCGTGCATCAATGCCACGCGGCCCGGTGGGACGATTTCCAACGCCGGCTATCATGGCGAGGGGGACTACATCAGCATCCCGCGGCTGGCATGGGGCGTCGGGATGGCCGAAAAGACGATCAAGACGTTGCTGTGTCCCGGCGGAAGTGAGCGCATGAATCGGATGATGCGCCTCATCCAGACCGGACGCGTGGATCCGACAAAGATGACGACGCACCACTTCAAGTTTGACCAGATCGAAAAGGCCTTCTGGATGATGGATACGAAGGAAGACAACATGCTCAAACCGGTGATTCACATCGCGTGAGTTCGCGCGATTGCCCGTTGCTGCGCCCGTCGTCGGAGACGGGCGCAGCAACGTTTCCGTTCAAGACCAATTTCCGCGCCCGGATTACGGTCGCACGAGGATAACACTCGACGTGCTCAGCGCCGGAAGTAAAGGGTAACTGAAATACTGCAATTCAAATCCCCAGGTCCTTCCGAATGCGCTGGGTCAGGGGCGCCGGCTCCCCGACACTCGCCTGTCGTTGCGCCGTGCACGGTACTATCCCCAGGTAGCGCCCCACCGCCGCCGCACAGTACCCGTAGTCCCGGACCGCGATTGCAATGAACGCCCGCCGGGCGGCGACTGACAGGAGGCAGCGCCCGCGGGCTTGTGCCTGCGGATGCGGCCTCTTGCTTGCGACCGGACGGACCCTGCCGAGCGGGCTCCCTCATCGCGCCACCCCCGTGAAGCGAGTACTCCCGTCCTAGCGCACGGCACACGGAGGATGCAAGGGAAACGTGGGACGTGAAGCGTAGGGCCCCTCTCTCTCCCAACGGCCAATCGCCAACGGCCAACGGCGCCGTCGTCCGGGCCTTCCTTCCCGGGTCCCCTTCTCGTACACTGGCGCTCCCTCATCCGGGGCGTTGTCCGCAGCCCACACCTTGCGGGAGGTTTCCATGCTCTCCGTCGGCATCATCGGCGCCAGCGGCTACACCGGGGCGGAGCTCCTGCGCCTTCTGCACGTCCACCCCCACGCCCGGGTCACGGTCATCACGTCGCGCACCTACGCGGGGCGTCCGCTCGGGGAGTGCTTTCCGAGCCTGGGGCAGCTCGATCTCACCTTCGAGAGCCACGAGACGCCGGCGGTGCTCGACCGGGCGGAGGTCTTCTTTCTGGCGCTGCCCCACAAGGCCAGCATGGCCGCGGCGCCGGGGCTCCTGGCCCGGGGCAAGAAGGTCGTGGACCTCTCGGCGGACTTTCGATTCGCGGACCCTTCCGTGTACCAGATCCACTACGGGCCCCACGCCTGCCCCGAGCTGCTGGCGGAGGCGGTGTACGGCCTTACCGAGGTGCACGGGGCGGCGGTGGAGCGGGCCCGGCTGGTGGGAAACCCCGGGTGCTACCCCACGAGCGTGCTCCTGCCGCTCGTTCCGCTCTTGCTGGAGCGGGCGGTGTGCCCGGAGGGGATCGTGGCGGACTCCAAGTCCGGCGCGTCGGGCGCCGGGCGCGAGGCCACCCAGGGCATGCTCTTTTGCGAGGTGAACGAGGGCTTCAAGGCGTACAAGGTGGCGGCCCACCGCCACGAGCCCGAGATCCGAAGCCAGCTCGAGTGGGCCGCCGGGTCGGAGGTGCCCCTGGTCTTCACGCCCCACCTGGTGCCCATGGACCGGGGCATCCTCTCCACGGTCTACGCCCTGCCCCGGGAGGGCACCGACGCGGCGCGGGTGCGGGAGATCTGGAAGGAGTTCTACCGGGGCGCGCCCTTCCTGCGGGTGCTCGAGGGGGACGCCCTGCCCAGTACCGCCTACGTCAAGGGCTCCAACGCCTGCCACATGGCGGCGGTGGACCACCGCCCCTCGGGGCGGCTCGTGCTCGTGAGCGCCATCGACAACCTGGTGAAGGGGGCGAGCGGCCAGGCCGTGCAGAACCTGAACCGGATGATGGGGTGGGAGGAAGATGCGGGGCTTCGCAGCCCCGCGCTGTTCCCCTGAGGGAGGGGTCAGGCCTTGCGCTTGGCCCCCTGCGCCGGCACCTTGCCCTTGCCGGGGGAGGAGGGCGGCACGGGGGTCACCCGCACCAGGAGCACCCGGTGGCGGCCGGTGCGCTCCACCCGGAAGATCGAGTTTCCGTGGCGCACGGTCTCCCCCACCTCGGGGATGTGGCCCAGCCGGGTCATGACGAAGCCCCCGAGGGTGACGTCGGTGTCGGTGGGGAGCTTGAGCTTGAGGCGCTGGTTCACGTCGCGGATCGAGAGGCCCCCCTGCACCAGGACCTCCCCGCCGGGCAGGAAGCGCAGCGACTCTCCCTCCACGTCGTGCTCGTCCCGGATCTCTCCCACGATCTCCTCCAGCACGTCCTCCAGGGTGACGATGCCCTCCACCCCCCCGTACTCGTCCACCACCACGGCCATGTGGGTGCGCCGGGTCTGGAACTCGTAGAGCATGGCTTCCAGGTCCTTGGACTCGGGCACGAAGAAGGGCTCCCGGGCGATGGCGGCGAGGCTGCCTTCCCCCCCCCTCGGTTTGGCCACCAGGGCCAGGGCGTCGCGGGCGTGGGCGATGCCCAGGATCTCGTCGAGGTTCTCCCGGAAGACCGGAAGCCGGGTATAGCCCGTGGTGACGAAGGCCTCGGCCGCCTCCCCCAGGGGGGTGGCCACGTCGAGGGCGCGGACGCGGGTGCGGGGCACCATGATCTCGCGCACGGTCTGCCGCCCCATCTGGAAGATGCCGTGGAGCATGCGGCGCTTGCTCTCGGCCACGGCGCCCGCGTCTCCGCCCTCGGTGAGCAGGGCGCGGATCTCGTCCTCCGAGAGGCTGGGGCGGGGAACGGCCTCGGGCCGGGCGCCGAAGGCGCGCAGCAGGCCGTTGGAGAGGAAGGTCACCGTGACCACTGCAGGGTAGAGCACCCGCCGCAGCAGGGCAAAGACGGGCGCCACGGCCAGCGCAACGGTCTCGGCCCGCTGGCTCGCGAAGGTCTTGGGGGCGATCTCGCCGAAGACCAGGAGCAGCAGGGTCATGCCGCCGGTGGCCAGCGCGATGCCCCGTTCGCCGAAGACGGACAGGGCCACGGCGGTGGCGATGGCCGAGGCGGCGATGTTCACCACGTTGTTTCCCACCAGGATGGTCCCGAGCAGGAGATCCCGGCGCTCCATGAGGGTCTGGTGGGTGCGGGCGCGCCGGTTTCCCTTGCGGGCCAGGTAGCGCATCTTGAGCCAGTCGGCGCCCAGCAGCCCGGTTTCCGACCCGGAGAAGAAGGCGGAGAGCAGGATCAGCGCGGCCAGGAGCGCCAGGAGCTCGGGCAGGTGTTCGGGGGGGATCGTCTCTCCCATCGGCGGTGTCCTCGGGTTCGAGTTCCCGGCCTCAGGCGGCCGGGCGGCGGAACTGGAGCTCGTAAAGGGTGCGGTACAGACCGCCGCGGCGCAAGAGCTCCCCGTGGGTGCCTTCCTCCGCCACGCGCCCCCGGACCAGCACCACCACCCGGTGGGCGCGGCGCACGGTGGCCAGGCGGTGGGCCACCACGAGGCTGGTGCGGCCCTGGAACAGGGTTTCCAGGGCCCCCTCGATCTGGGCTTCCGTGGCCTGGTCCACCTCGGAGGTGGCCTCGTCCAGCACGAGCAGGCGCGGGCTGCCGGCCAGGGCCCGGGCAAAGGCTACCAGTTGGCGCTGGCCCGCGCTCAGGAGGGCGCCCTCCTCCAGTACCGGGGTGTCGTAGCCCTTGGGCAGCGCCAGCACGGCCTCGTGGAGACCCACGGCCCGGGCGGCCGCCTCTGCGGCGGCGCGGTCCACCTGGGGCCGGCCCAGGCAGATGTTGTCGAGCACCGTGCCCCGGAAGAGGAACACCTCCTGGGGCACCAGGGCCACCTGCTCCCGGTAGGACCCGAGCTCCAGGTCCCTGAGGTCGCGCCCGTCCACCCGCAGGGTTCCCGCGGTGGGGCTGTGGAAGCCCAGGAGCAGGCTCACCAGGGTTGACTTGCCCGCCCCGGTGGGTCCCACCAGGGCCACGACCTCCCCGGGGCGGACGGCCAGGGAGAGGTCCTGGAGCACGGGGGGGCCGCCGTCGTAGGCGAAGCCCACGCGGTCGAGCTCCAGGGCCCCCCCCAGCCGCGGCCGGCCCGAGCCCCCGGGAGCCTCCTCGGGCAGGTCCAGGAACTCGGCGATGCGCTCCACGGCCGCCAGAGAGGCCTGGAGGACGTTGTACTTCTCGCTCAGGTCCCGCAAGGGCCGGAAGAACTTCTGCAGGTACTCGATGAAGGCCACGAGCACACCGAACGTGACCGCCTCCCGCACCACGGCGCCGCCCCCCTGCCAGAGCAGGAACGCCAGGGCCAGGGCGGCCACGAGCTCCACCAGCGGGAAGAAGAGGGCGTAGAGGGTCACGGAGCGTAGAAAGGCGTCGCGGTGCTCGGCGTTGGCCCGGCCAAACTCGCCTTCCGCCCACGTCTCGGCGCCGAAGGCCCGCAGGACCTCGGTGCCCCGCAGGAACTCCTGGAGCCGGCCGGTGAGGCGCGCGGTCTTCTCCCGGGTGGTCCGGTAGACGGCCCGCATGCGCCGCCGGAAGACCTCGGTGACGCCCAGGAGAAGCGGTAGGGTCGCGCAGGAGACCAGGGCGAGAAACGGGTCCAGGTGCACCATCGCGGCGAGGATGCCCACCAGGAGGAGCACGTCCCCCACCAGGGCCGCGACGCCCGAGCTGAAGAGGTCGGAGAGCGCCACCACGTCCGAGGTGATCCGCGACAGGGTGCGGCCCGCGGGGGTGGCGTCGAAGTAGCCGGCCGGGAGGCGCTGTGCCTTGGCGAAGAGGGCCGAGCGCAGGGAGCGCAGCACGTCCTCGCCCCGAATGCGCACGAGCATCGTCTGGGCCGCGTCGAGCAGCCCCTCCAGGAGTTGGGCGGCCAGGAAGAGGACCGCGTAGGGCAGGAGCTCCCCGGGCGCGCCCCGGGCGATGGGGCCGTCGATGGCGAGCTTGATCAGGTAGGGCCCGGCGAGCTTCGCGGCCGCGGCGAGCCCCATGAGCGCGATGCCGGCGCCGAAGGAAGCGGCGTAGGGCTTCACGAAGGGCCACAGGCGGCGCAGGAGGCGCCAGTCCACCGCCCGGTCCGGGACTTCGCGGCCGCCCGCGGCGCGGCTCACGCCGCCTCCTCGCCCAACTCGCGCCGCAGCTCCTCTTCCCGGTAGAGGCGCAGGTACTCGGGGCAGGACTGCAAGAGCTCCCGGTGCCGGCCCCGGGCGGCCACGGTGCCGTCGCGCAGAAACCAGACCTCCTCGGCGTCGTCCACCTCGGAGCCCCGGTGGGAAACGACCAGGAGGGCCGCCTCGGGCAGGGCGCGGCGGATGCCCGACAGCACCCGCCGGGCGGTCTCGGTGTCGAGGCTCGAGAGCGCGCAGTCCAGGAGCAGGCACTGGGGGCGCCCGTAGAGCGCCCGAGCGATCGCCAGCCGCTGGCGCTGCCCTCCGGAGAGGGTGATGCCCCCTTCGCCCACGAGCGAGTCCGGTCCCCGGGGCATGGCGGCCACCTCCGCCGCGAGCCCGGCCGCCTCCAGGGCCCAGGCGAGGCGCTCTGCCTGCCGGGGCCGTCCCAGGCACACGTTGGCCGCCACCGTGTCGGCGAAGAAGAAGTCCTCCTGGGGCACCAGGGCCATGTGGGAGCGCAGGACTCCCGCGTCCACCGCGTCCAGGGGGACCCCGTGGAGGGCGATCGATCCCCGAACCGGGCGCCGCAGGCGTGCCAGGAGCCCCACGAGGGTGGACTTTCCCGAGCCGGTGGCTCCCACCAGCCCCCGAAAGCCTCCCTGGGGGAGCTCCAGGTCCACGCCCCGGAGCACCTGGCTGCGGGTCCCCTCGTGGGCGAAGCACACCCCCCGGGCTGCCAGGCACGGCCCGCGGCCCGGCTCGGGCCGCCGGTCTCCCGGCGGGTCGTGGGGCCACTCGAGCACCTCCCGGAGGCGGTCGAGGGCGGCGGCGCCCCGCTGCACCAGGCTCAGGGTCCACCCCAGGGCCACCATCGGCCAGGTCAGCATGGCCAGGTAGGCGTTGAAGGCCACGAAGTCGCCCAGGCTCAGGGTGCCCCGGGCCACCCAGGCGCCCCCGAGTCCCAGCACGGCAATCTGGCCCAGCCCGGCGAGCACTCCCACCAGGGGGAAGAGCAGCGACCACGTGCGCACCACCCGGGCCTGGGCGTCGCGCACGGCGCGGTTGGCCTCATCGAAGCGGGTCTCCTGCCAGGCTTCCCGGTGGTAGGCGCGCACGACCCGAATCCCGGCGAGCGCCTCCTGGACCAGGGCGGAGAGATCCCCCTGGCGCTCGTTTGCGGCGAGGTAGCGGCGGTGGAGCCGGGGCGAGTACCGGCGCACCAGCACCGAGACCACCGGGAACGGCACCAGGGCGACGGCCGTGAGCAGGGGGTGGATGCGCCACAGGAGCGCGGTGGCGGATGCGAGCAGGATCAGTGTCTGGAGGAAGTTCAGGGCGCCTGCCCCGAGGAAGAGCCGCACGTCTTGCAGGTCGTGGGTCGCCCGGCTCACGAAGTCGCCCCGGCGCCCGGCCTCCAGGCGGGAGGCGGGGAGCCGGATCAGGTTGGCGAAGTAGGTGCCCCGCAGGTCGTGCTCCACCCGGCGCGCACCGCCGAGAAAGAGGCGGCGGGATGCGAACTTGAAGACGCCCTGGCAGGCGGCCAACGCCACGAGGACCAGGGCGTAGCGGGTCAGGAGGGCTGCACCTTCCGGGGCCTGGAGCGCGTCGATGGCGTCGCGCAGCACCCACGGCGCGGCCAGTTGGAACGCGCTGGCCAAGACAAGGCTGCCCGACCCGAGGACGAACGCGCAGAGGTGGGGACGCAGGTGGGGAACAAGCGGGGTGAAGCGGCCGATGGGGTCCTCCGGGGGCGGAGCCTACGAGGTCATTGCCTGTGCTCTCAGGTGCCGGAGCCGGACCGGGCGTCCACCGGGCGCGCGCTGAACTTGTCCACGCCGTCGGGAGGAGCCGGGAAGACCACGGTAAACGGGACCCGGGCGCCGGGTCCCACCTCCATGTTCTGCATGGCGTCGCCCACCTCGTTCTGGAGGCGCGCCTCGATCTGCGCATCCGAGAGGTTCTGGAGCTCGGCGTCGGAGAGTACGTTGCCCGAGTAGACCTGCTTGGTCGCCAGGGTCTTTCCGTCCTTGCCGTAGAGGCTTCCCTCCACCCGGATCAGGCTCTGGGACCCGGACGCCCGGTTCACCACCTCGCCGCGGATCACGAACACCCGCCGCCCCGCGCGCACCTCGCGGTAGTAGCCGTTCAGGCCTTCCACCCCCAGCACGGCCTCGATCTGGCGGCTCTGCCAGAGGCTACGCACCTTGGCGGGGCTCAAGAAGGTGAAGGCCTCGGGGTGCTGAGCGAGGTTGTATCCCGTGTAGCCGAGGGTGACGAGCGCCACCAGGGCGACCACCCAGAAGAGGGGCGAACGCCGCCGGTCCCTGGCCAGGATGGGAGAGGGGCGTGCAGCGGGCTCCGGGCGCCGGGGGCCCCGCTGGATGTCCAGGCGGGGGACTTCGTCGGAGGTTGCCGCCCCCCTGCTCTCGCGGCCCCGCGGGGTGATGAGATCCTCTCCGCGAACCTGTTCCAGGGGTTCCCGGGCGGGGGGGGCGGCCGGTAGGGGCTCCCCGCGCAGGTCCAGGTCGAGCCCCTTGTCCAGGTCGTCGAAGTCCCCCAGGTCGAGCTCCCCGAGGGCGCTCAAGGTCTCGTCGGTGAGGCCCTGGGGCTCGGGCTCTTCCCGCTCCGGAAGGTCCGACGGGGAGGGCAGCGCCGTGCTCGACAGCGCTTCGGCCAGGTCGACGCCGCCCCTGGCGGAGAAGTCGAAGTCCTCGAAACGCGCCTCGGGAGCCCGGCCGGCCTCCGGCGGGGAGGGGGCGTCAGGGGAGCCGGGCTCCGGAGGAAAGGGGGGCGGTGACGCCGGGGAAGCGCCGAAGCTCTCGAAGTCCCGTTCGGCGGGGGGAGGGGAGGGGGGCTGGGCCGAGCGGGCGCGGACCCCAAAGGTGTGACCGCACGAGGAGCACCGCACCTTCACGGCCCCTCGCGCGAGCTTTTCGTCCGGTACCTCGTAGAGCGCTTGGCAGCGGCTGCAGGCGACCCGCATGGTGCCCCCGAAGGACGTTTTTTGACGGAGTTCTCAAAACTTTGGGCATACTAGCCGAAGAGGTACAGGGGTGCAAGGCGGCGCCTGCCCCACGATCTACCACCTGGGTGGCAAGCGGGGTCCGGGAGCCCTTGCGCTCCGCCCCGCAATCCGCGATGTTCGCAGGCAGCGTCTTCGAGGGCGAAGGTGCGCCGAGCCGCACCGGTTTCGGTCGGGCTGCCGCGGATCGGTCGAGGCGGCACGGGGCCCTGATCCATGGCCAGGGCTCCCGGACCCTGCCCAGGCACCTGGTGGTGGATTCAGGTGCCGTCCGTGCCCCGGTGCCGAACACTGCAACGGCGCGGTCCGCGGCAGCGATCCCGGAAAATGCCCGACGTGCAAAGCGAGGAGCAATGGCCCCTGCGCCCCAGCGCAAGTCCCGAAAATCAGCCCCGCCGGGCGGCGAGCAGCAGCTCCTCGCGCTGCTCGAGCGCCGCAGCGAAGAGCTCGCGACCCTCGTGGAGATCGGCAAGGCCCTGACCTCCACCCTGGATCTGCGGGAGGTGCTCGGCGCCATCATGGAGAAGGTGAGCGGGCTCTTGCGGCCGAAGAACTGGTCGCTGCTCCTGGTGGACGACGCCACCGGCGATCTCACCTTCGAGATCGCGGTCTCCCCCGCGGCGGACCGCCTCAAGGGGATTCGCCTCAAGAAGGGCGAGGGCATCGCCGGCTGGGTGGCGCTCCACGGGGAGCCGCTCCTCATCCCCGATGTGACCCGGGACGCGCGCTTCGCCCCCGGAGTGGACGAGGCGGTGGCATTTACCACCCGCTCCATCGTGTGCGTACCCCTGCGGTGCAAGAACCGCGTCCTGGGGGTCGTGGAACTGCTCAACAACATGGACGAGGGGGAGTTCTCGGAAGCGGATCTCCAGATCCTCTCCACCATCGCCGACTTCGCGGCGATCGCCATCGAGAACGCCCGCTACTTCGAGAAGGTGCGCGAGCTCATCATTACCGACGACCTCACGGGGCTCTACAACGCGAGGCATCTCCTGGAGTACCTGGACCACGAGGTGGACCGGGCCCGCCGCTACGGCATGCCCTTGTCCCTGGTCTTCCTGGACCTGGACCGTTTCAAGGACATCAACGACACCCACGGGCATCTGGTGGGCAGCCGCCTGCTCACCGAGGTGGGCCAGCTCGTTCGGGTCCACGTGCGGTCCTCCGACGTCGCCGCCCGGTATGGCGGCGACGAGTTCGTGGTGGTCCTGCCCAACACCGCAAAGGACGGCGCGCTCACCGTGGCCTCGAACCTCCGCCACAAGATCAAGGAGCACTACTTCCTCTCCGACCAGGGCTACCGCATTCGCCTCACCGCGAGCTTCGGCGTGGCCACGTACCCCGAGGACGCCCAGAGCAAGCTCGCCCTGATCCGCCTGGCCGACCAGGCCATGTACCGCGTCAAGGAGACCACCCGCGACGCCGTGCTCAGCGCCTGAGGCGAGCGGATCCGGCGCCCAATCCCGGGGCGTCATCCCACCACAAGCGTCTTTCCGGAGGGGAAGGGACCCGCGCCGGGCCGGGGACCGCCGCGCTCCGGGGCGGGGTCTCGCCCCGCGCCCCCGCTCGTAGGAAGGCGCACGCAGCTGCGGCCCTTTGACACCCCGGGAGCCCTGGGTACCCTCTTTGGGGCCGCCCACCTACCCGCGGCGGGGAGCCATCGTGACCCGATCTCGTGCCGGCATCGTGCCGGCCGCCCTCCTGTGCGCAGCGCTCGCCTCGTGCACGCCCCACGTCGTGCTCGAGAACCTCCGGCGGGAGCTCGAGGCCCTGGCCGAGGCCCGTCGGCCCCTCCCCCTGCCCGAGCCGTTCCGCGACTTCGCCGGGGCCATCCACGTCCACACCGAGCTCTCCCACGACAGCGAGGGCACCCTGGAAGAGATCGCCCAGGCCAGCCGGGAGGCCGGCAGCGCCTTCGTGATCACCACCGACCACCACCGCCCCCGGGTCTACGAGCAGGGCTTTCGGGGGTGGCTCGACGGGGTCCTCTTCGTGCGGGGCTCCGAGATCACCAAGGATTGCCGCGGCCCGACGGGAGCCGGCTGCAACAGCCTCCTGGTCCTGGGTCTCGACGAGCCGGTGCAGAGGCACAGCATCCCCATGGAGGAGGTGATCCGGGACGTGAAGGCCCGGGGCGGCCTCGCCTTCGCCGCCCACCCGGACGGCTTCCGGAACTGGGATTCCCCCATCGACGGGATGGAGGTCTACGACATCCTCGACGACGCGGCGGAAAACCGCTTGAAGTGGCCCAAGTGGTTCCTGGACGTCCTCTATTCCTACCCCGAGTACCGGCGGGAGGTCTTCCTGGGCATCCTCGACCCGCCCCGCCGGGGGCTGGAACGGTTCGACGAGATCACGAGGACGCGGCGTATCACGGCCATCGCCGGCAACGACTCCCACCAGAACCTGAAGTTTCGCGGCTTCGTGGCGGACCCGTACGACGTGACTCTGCGGTTCGTCCGAACCCACGTGCTGGCCCCCACCCTGGACGAGGAGCAGCTGCTCTCCGCCCTGGTCGCCGGCCGGGCCTACTTCTCCTTCGACGGCCTCGTCGATGCAACCGGGTTCGGCTACTGGGCGGAGGACGGGGGGTTCGCCGGGGTGATGGGGGCCGAGGTCGTGGAGACGCCGACCCTGGTCCTGAGGGTCCAGACGCCGCTTCCCGGGAGGATTCGGGTGGTGGCGGGGGGACAGGTGGTTCGAGAGGTCGACGGCACCGACCTCTCCCTGGCGCCGTCGGGACCAGGTGCCTATCGGGTGGAGGTGTCCCTCTTCGTGGCCCACCGGTGGTGGCCGTGGATCTATTCGAACCCGATCTACGTCCGGGAGGCCCGGGGACGGGAGGAGGGTGAGGAAGCCCGGGGAGAAGGGGCCGCCGTGCTGGCCGGTGCCGCGGCTCGCCCGATCACCCCTGTCGATCCGGACGGCCGGGTGTGGGCCGAGCCCTTCGCCGACGCGAACGGCAACGGCCGCTACGACGCCCCCCATCCCCTGCGCCCCTGGGCCCACGCTGACCCCTTCACGGACCTCAACGGCAACGGCAAGTGGGACGGGCCCTTCCTGGCCGGGTTCCAGCACCGGGGAGACTACTACGTGGCGACGGGGGTCCACGACCCCCTCTGGGCGCGGGCCCTCGTGCTGCGGGCCGGCGGTACGGCGGTCGCGCTCGTCGTCCTGGACCTCATCGGCCTCTTGCGCGACGAGGTCCTGGCAATTCGCGAGGCGGTGGCTGACCTCGGCCTCGACTACGTGGCCGTGGCCTGCACCCACACCCACGCCGGGCCGGACTCCCTGGGCATTTGGGGCCCCAACCCCTGGACCGACGGGAAGGATCCCCGCCTGCTGGCCCACGTGCGCCGGCAGGCGGCGGCAGCGATCCGCGACGCGGCGGCGTCTGCGGTCCCCGTGCAGCTTACCCTGGCCGAGACCCGCTTTCCGCGGGAGTTCGGGGCCCTCATCCGAGACCGGCGGGACCCCATCGTCGTCGACGACCGCCTCCTGGCCCTGCGGGCGGAAGCTCTCTCGGGCGAGACCGTGGCCATCCTGGTCAACGGCGCGGTGCATCCGGAGACCCTGGGGCAGGAGACGGGCCTCCTGAGCTCCGACTTCCCCCACTTCCTGCGCGAGGGCCTGGAGCAGGGCGGCTTCGTGGCGGGCGGCAAGGAGGTGGAGGGGTGGGGCGGCGTCGCCCTGTACTTCAGCGGCGCCCTGGGAGGGCTCCTCACGACGCTGGGGACCCGGGTCGGCGACGAGGAGGGGCGTGTGCTGCCCCAGCGCTCCTTCGAGAAGACCCGGCGGATCGGGGAGCTCGCAGCCTGGGCGGTGACGCGGGCGCTGCGGGGTGCGCCGCCGGCCGAGGTCTCCGGCCTGGAGGTGGCCAGCCGCACCTTCTTCCTCCCCGTGGACAACCTCGCCCTGCGGCTGGCCAACGCCTTCGGCGTCATCCACCGCACCACCTACCGGGGCGGCCGCCGTGCCGGGGTCTGGGGGGACGAAGTGGAGACCGAGGCGGCCGTCGTCACCTTGACGGGGTCCCGAGGCCCCGTCGCCCGGCTCCTGACCGTGCCGGGGGAGGCGTTCCCGGAGCTCGTGCTGGGGGGGCACCTCTCCGGCGGGGAGGAGTGCTGGCGGACGACCGCCCGCAAGGAGGAGATGTACGGGGAAGGCCGAGAGCGGGTCGGCGCCGCCCACCCGGGCGTTCCCCCCGAGCCGGCCTGGGCCGGGTACGCGACGGGGGCGCCCCTCTTCGTCCTGGGCCTCGCCAACGACGAGCTCGGCTACGTGGTGCCGGCCAACGACTTCGTCTTTCCGCGCTACTTGCCCCGGCGCCGGTACGGAACCGACCGCTGCGGCGACGCAAACCACTACGAGGAGACCCTCTCGGCGAGCTCCCGCCTTGCGCCGGTCTTGAGCCGGGCTGTGGCGGAACTCCTGGAGGAGGGCGGCCGGCCGTGAGCGCGGCGCTCGGGCCGAGGGGGGCCCGACGAGGAGCTTGGGCGCTTCTGTGCCTCTTCCTGTCCGGCTGCCTCCCGCTCGACCACACCCCCCTCGAGGAGCAGCCCTTCTACGGGGGCACCCGGGAGGCGATCGCGGGGTTTGCCGCCCCCCCGGCCCGGGCCGGCCCCCTGCGGGCAGGCGCGGCGCGGGTCGAGCTCACGCCCCCCGCCGGCGTCCCCCTGGGGGGGCATGGGGGGAGGAGGTCCGCGGGCGTCCACGACCCGGTCTACGCCCGCGCCCTCGTCCTCGCCAACGGCCTGACCACGGTCGCCCTCGTCTCGGCCGACCTCCTCGCCGTCGCGGACCACCTCGCCGGGGCCGTGGCGCGCGCCGTTGCGAGGGAGCTCCCCGTCGCCCCCGAGGGTTTGATGATCGCCGCCACCCACACCCACTCCGGCCCCGGGGCCCTGGGCCGCCGGCTCTGGGAGCGGGCGGCCGCCGGAAGCTTCGACCCGGCGTTCTTCGACCACACGGTAGAGCGCCTGGCGCGCGCCGTCGCCGAGGCCCACGCTCGGCTCGAGCCGGTGTGGCTCACGGAGCGGCGCTTCGAGGCGCCGGACCTGATCGCCAACCGCAGGGTGCGGGGCGGCGCCGTGGACCCGAAGGTGCGCGTCCTCGTCCTCGACGCCCGGGGCTCTCCCCGCAGGAGCTACCTGGTGAACTTCGCCGCCCACGCCACGGTCCTGGGCAAGGGCAACCGCCTTGTCTCGGGCGACTACCCCGGCTTCCTCTGCCGGACCCTCGAGGAACAGGGCGACGCCGTGGCCCTCTTCACCGCCGGCGCCGTGGCGGACCAGCGGCCCAAGCCGCCCGAGGGGCAAGACCCCTTCGCGCGGGCCGAGAAGATGGGAAGGCTCCTGGCCGAGCGGGTGCGTGCAGCGCCTGCCCTGGCTCCCCCCCGCGCCGGGGCGGCGCTGTGGGCCCGGGCCGTCGAGGTCCCCCTGCCGCCCCCCCAGATCAAGGTCACCCGGACCCGGCGCCTCCCCTCCTTCGTGGGCAGCCTCTTCCTGGACCGCACCGCCCGCCTCCAGGTGCTGGGGATCGATTCCCTCCTCCTGGCGGGAATCCCCGCCGAGGTGGGCGCCGAAGTCGGCCTGGAGTGGAAGGACCGCGCCCGGGCCGCAGGCATGGAGCTCCTCGTGGTAAGTCTCGCCAACGACTACGTCGGGTACGTGCTCCCGGCGCCGCGCTACGCCGACCCCGTCTACGAGGCGCGGATGGCCCTCTACGGCCCCCACCTGGCCGAGTACCTGGGTCGGTTCCTGTTAGCCGCCCTGGGAGGGGGGCAAGGGAGATGAGCCCGAGCACCCCCCGGAGGGCTCCGGCGGGAGCCCTCTCCTCCCCGAGGCCGGGCCGGCGCCGGGCGCTTGCCGCGCTGTGCCTGTTCCCGGCCGCCCTGTGCTTTGCTCCGGGGCTCGGGTGCCGCTACGGCGATTCCGGCGGGGACGTACCCTCCGTCCGCGCCCCGGCGCTCCCCCCGCTCCTGGACCGCGATCCCCGGGGCTACTTCGGCCAAGCCCCCGTGGAGGAGGGACC
>JBFLZB010000038.1 GCA_040756475.1 Thermodesulfobacteriota bacterium | reverse complement strand
TCCTGGAGGCGCCGGGTCTCGCCGCCCAGGCGCTCGGCGGTGCTCCCGGTCTGCTCCACGCCCGAGACCACTTCCGAGCTCAAGCTGGCGATGGAGTCGAGGTTTTCGCTCACCTCGGAAACCGCCGCGCTCTGTTGCTCGGTAGCCGTGGCGATCTGGGCCACCATCTCCGAGTTCTTCGCGATCTTCTGCACGATTTCCCGCAGGGCCTGGCTGGCCTTCCGGGAGAGCTCCCCGCTGCGCTCCACCTCTTCGAGCCCCTGGTTCACGGAAGCGATCGCCTCGTCGGTCTCGGTCTGGATGGCCGCCACGGTGCTGCGCACCTGGCGAGTGGCCTGGGCGGTCTTCTCCGAGAGCTTGCGCACCTCGTCGGCCACCACGGCGAAGCCCCGGCCGTGCTCCCCGGCCCGGGCCGCCTCGATGGCGGCGTTGAGCGCCAGGAGGTTGGTCTGGTCGGCGATGTCGTCGATGACCTGCATGACCTCGCCGATGGCCTGGCTGCGCTCGCCGAGCTCCCGCACCTTGGCGGCGATGGCCTTGACCCGGGTCTGTACCTGCTCCATCCCGGCCATGCCCTCTTCGACCACCTTGCCCCCGGCTTCGGCGGTTTCCGAGGCGGAGCGGGCGGTATCGGCCGCCTCCTGGGCACCCCGGGACACCTGGAGCACCGTGGCGCTCATCTCCTCGGCGGAGGTGGCGGCGCTCTGGGTGCGGTCGTTTTGCTGGGTGGCCCGTTCCAGCATGGTGCGGCTGGCACCCAGGATCTCGTCGCTGCCCGCCGCCACCTGGCCGGCGGTCTGGAGCACCTGGGCCACGAGCCCCTGGAGGTTGCCCACGAAGTCGTTGAAGGCCCGGGCCACGTCCCCGAGCTCGTCCCGGGCCTCGGCGGGAAGCCGCGAGGTGAGGTCGGCCTCGCCGGTAGCCATCTCCCGCATGCGGCCGATGAGGCGGTTGAGGGGGCGGCACACCTGGGCGCCCGTCAGGAGGTACACCCCCAGGGAGGCGATGAACAGGCCCCCCAGGCCCGTGGCCACCCCGGTCGTCACCCCCCGGCGGTGCCCCGCGGCGAGCCGCTCGGCCCCGGCAACCTCGGCCTCCCGCAGGCCGGCCAGGCTGTAACGCACGTAGAGCACGCCGGAGAGATCGCCCACCTTGGCCCGGTCGTGGCAGCGCAGGCAGTCCGGCTCCATGTAGTGGGCGCGCACCAGGATGAGGGAGTCGCCCACGTCGAGCTCGAGTACGTCCTTGGTCCCGGTGGCCCCTCGAAACGCCTTGGGATCCACCGGCTTCTTGAGGGTTTCGGGCCGGCTCGAGTACACGATGACGCCCGCGGGGTCCGACAGGCCGATCTCCAGGACTCCCCGGATCTGCCCCAGGTCCGCGAGGAGGTCCTCGAACACGTCCATCTCGCCGCGCTCCAGGGAGCCCTTGGTCCCGGTTTCCAGGCTGGCGAAGACGTTGCGGGCCTGGTCGTGGGCAGAGGCCTCCAGGGCGGCGTGGGCCGCGGCCTCGGACTCCTTCAGGAGCCGGCTCGACTGGGCGGTGGCGATCCAGGTGCTCGCGCCGAAGGCCAGGGCGAGAACCAGGATCAGGAAGCCGCTGACCTTGGTTTGAATGCCGATGCGCACGGTACACCTCCTGGTCAGGCGGGGACGCCCCCTTCGTTGAGCCGATAGAACGCGTACGCCGGATCCCGAGCGAAGTCGGGCCGAGCGCACCCCACGCAGGGCGCGCGCGCGCGCACGCACCAGTTGACGCCGCCGTTCCACCCCCGGTGGGAGCAGTCGGCGTGGGTGATGACCCCCTGGCAGCCGAGCTTGAACTGGCAGCCCGGGCCCCCCAGGGCGGTGGCAAACTCCTGGCGCCCGTACTCTGCAAAGTGGGGGCACTGGTCGTGGAGGAGCTGGCCGTAGGTCCGAACCGGCCGGAGGTGCTCGTCGAGGGCGGGCATCCCCACCCGCAGCAGGTGAACCACGTTACCGACCATCCACGCGGGGTGGGGCGGGCACCCGGGCAGATGGACCAGGGGCACCGTGATCCCGGCCTTGGCCAGGGCCTGGGCCGTGGGGGCGGCCCCGGTGCGGTTGGGGGGTGCGGCGGGGATGCCACCGAAGCAGGCGCAGGTGCCCACCGAGAGGACGGCCTTCGCCCGCCGGGCCGCCCGCTCGAGGAGGCGCCCGTAAGGCTCGTGGCCCACGAGGCACGCCTCCGGCACGGCCAGGGGAACCGATCCCTCGGTCACGAGGAGGTAGCCTCCCGCCTCGATGGCGCGCTCCAGGGCCTCCCGGGCGGCATCCCCCGTGGCGGCGGAGAGGGTCTGGTGGAAGTACAGGGAGAGGTACCGGGTGAGGAGCTCCGCCGGTCCCGGGCGCTCGCTGTTCAGGAGGCTCACCGAGCACCCCGAGCACGACTGCCCCTGGAGCCACAGCACCGGCGCCCGGCCAGCCGCGAGCTCCTCCAGAGCCTGGGCAAACTGGGGGCGCAGCGCCGGCCCGAGCCCCAGCCCGGCCAGGAGCAGCCCCGCGTCCTTGAGAAAGGTTCGACGGTCCATGGCCATGTGAATCCTCGGTTCAAGGTTCGGGGATCAGGGACCGGGGTTCGGGGCTCCGACCTACGAAACCAGCCCCTCGCCCCTGCTCCCCGACCCCTGCTCTCAATGCACCGCGCAGGCGATGCAGGGGTCGAAGGAGCGCACCACCCGCGCTACCTCCAGCCCCTTGTGGTCCGGATCGACGGCCAGCCCCAGGAGGGCCGCCTCCACCGGCCCGGGGTCTCCCCCATCCCCCCGGGGGGAGAAGTTCCAGGTGCTCGGGACTACGCACTGGTAGCGGGCGATCTTTTGGCCGCGCACCTCGATCCAGTGACCCAGCGCGCCCCGGGGGGCTTCCGTGAGTCCTTCCCCGCGCCCCTCCGGCCGCGCCGTGTAGGGAGCCACCGAGGGCTCGCCCGGCTGCAGGGCATCCAGCCAGGACTCCATCTGCCGGGCCAGGAGCACGGCTTCCGCCGCCCGGGCGGCATGCCGGCCCAGGGCGCTGTCCAGGGCGGCGGGCTCCATCCGAGCCTCGGCAAGCAGGTGGGACAGGGCCTCCCGCACGGGCTGGGCGCCCGTGGCCGCGGCCACCTGGAGCCGGGCCAGGGGCCCCACTTCGTAGGAGACGCCCCCGTAGCGCGGCGCCTGGAGCCAGGAGTAGGCGCCGGCCTTGGAGGCCTCCGGCCGGATCTCCCCCTCCCGGGGGTGCAGGGGCTTTCGGGATGCATACCGGCTCGAGCCCACCTCCTCGGCGATGCGGCCGGTATCGAGTGGGGCGTAGACCCCGCCCGACACCGTGCCCGCCGGAAGCCACGGTTTCCCCGTGCCCTCCTCGAAGGCGCCGAAGGAGAGGTAGCGCCCCGCTGCGCGTCCCGCCGTTGCGTAGGCGGGGAAGCGCCGGGCCACCTCGATCACGTCGGTCAGGTAGGTGTTCTCCACGAAGCGCCGCACCTGGCGCAGGCGCGCGCGGAAGTGCTCCACCGCCTCGGCGTCCACCCCCGTCGTCACTCCCCCGGGAACCAGGGACGCCGTGTGGGGAAGCTTCCCTCCGAAGATCGCCGCCATCCGGTGGGCCTCGGTACGCACCTCCAGGGCCTCCAGGTAGTGGGCGAGGGCGCCGGCACTCCATCGGGGGTCTTCCCCATAGTTGCCCGGCAGACGGGGGAGGAAGGGCGCGGCGGGGAGCACGCGGTTGGAGCGCACCTCCCCCTCTACCCAGGCCCGCAGTTCCCGCAAGCCCGGGTCCGGACCGCCGTAGGACAGAACGGCCTCCACGTCCACGAAGTCCAGGGCCGAGAGCTGGTAGAAGTGGAGCACGTGGCTCTGGAGGTAGTTGGCCCCCAGCACCAGGCTGCGCAGGAGGCGTCCGTTGGGGGGCGCCGCGAGACCCAACGCGCCCTCCAGGGCGCGGCAGGAGGCGATGGCGTGGCTCACGGGGCAAACCCCGCAGATACGCTGGGTGATGACTGGGGCGTCCAGGGGGTCTCGCCCCGCCAGCAGGTCCTCGAAGCCCCGAAACATCTCCCCGCGGCTCCAGGCCTCCACCACCCGCCCGTCTTCCACCCTCGTGTCGATGCGCAGGTGGCCCTCGATGCGGGTGACGGGATCCAGAACCACGAGAGCCATGTGCTTCCTCCTGTCGCTCGTCCGTCGGTCGTCCCCCTTCGAGCCGCGCGCGTGCGGGCCGCTTCGGCGGCCCGGACACCTGTTTCCGCCGCCCCTCTTATCGGCGGGCTCCTCGTTCCCCTTTACGAACATTGTGAGAAATTTTTCGAGCCAAGCCCCCAGGTCGACGGGGCGTCTGGCACACAAGTTGCTTCCCCCCTTTTGCGGTTCCTCCGGCCCCCGCGCCTGCCCTCTCTCCCACTTCCCGACACCTGGAAGAACTCCCGCTGGAAGGCTTGTTTTTCCCGCGAACCCTTGACACCCCCGGGGCCGGTTTGTATAGTGCGCCCACATTGTGGGGCAAAGTGGGGTGAAGTGGGCCGTCGGGCCAGGGAGCAGGGATGTTCCGCGGGTGCTACGAGCACACCATCGACGACAAGGGCCGCCTGAGCATCCCGGCCAAGCTGCGCGAGGCGCTCGAGGCGTCCTTTTCGGCCCCCCTCTTCCTGACCCGCAAGGACGACTGCCTGGTGGCCTACCCCTCGGACGAGTGGCGGGCACTGGAGGCGAAGATCTCCGGCCTGCCCTCTTTCGACCCCAAGGTGGTGGCGTTTCGGCGCTTCTTCCTGGCGCCGGCCCAGGAATGCCCCCTGGACAAGGCCGGCCGCATCCTCGTGCCCCCCACGCTTCGCGCGTACGCTGCCCTGGAGCGGGACGTGGTGCTCGCGGGCATGGGAAACCACCTGGAGGTCTGGTCCAGGGAACGCCACGAGGCCGCCATGCAGGCCGCCCAGGCGGACTTCCCTGCCCTGGCCCAGGCCATGGGAGCCCTGGGCCTGTGAGCGCGCCCGGGAACGCCCCCGCGACCTTGGTTCGGGGAAGCCGCCGGGGGGTCGAGGTCGTGCGCCTGGGGGCAGACGTGGGCCGGGAGCAGGGAGAAGCCCTCTCCCGGGAGCTCGCGGCGGCGTTGCGGGCCTGCCCTGGGGAGGTGCTCCTGGACCTGCGGGCCACCCGCCACATCCACTACCGGGTGGCGGCGGTGGTGGCGGAGCTCTCCCGGAGCGCCCGGGGCGGGCGCCGGCTGGGGCTGGTAGGGCCGTCGCCCTACGTGCGCCAGATCCTGCGGCTCGCGGGGGCCCTGGAGGACGACCTCCGAGAGTACCGGAGCGTTCGGGAGGCGGTGGGGGCCCGCGCGGCGTGAAACCCCCCTACCACGTGCCGGTGCTCCTGGACGCCGTGCTGGAGGTGTTGCCCACGTTGCCCGACGGCGTGTACGTGGACGGCACCCTGGGGGGCGGCGGCCACGCCCGGCACATCGCCGAGCGCCTGGGGCCGGGAGGTCTCCTCTTGGGGGTCGACCGGGACCCCGAGGCCCTGGCAGCCGCCGCGCCCCTGGCCGCGGACTTCCCCGGCCGCGTGCGGCTGGTCCACGGGAGCTTCGGCGACCTGGGGGTTATCCTCGCGGCCCAGGGGCTGGGTTGCGTGGACGGCATTCTCCTGGACCTGGGGGTCTCCTCGCGGCAGCTCGACGAGGCGGGACGGGGCTTCAGCTTCCTGCGGGACGGGCCCCTGGACATGCGCATGGACCCCCGGTCCGGGGTGCCCGCCGCCGAGCTCGTGAACGCGCTCTCGGAAGAAGAGCTGGCCCGCCTCTTCCGGGAGTACGGGGAAGAGCCCCGGGCCTCCCGGGTGGCCCGGGCACTGGTGCGGGCCCGGGGGCGCCGGCCCCTGAAAACCACGGGGGAGCTCGCCCGGGCCGTAGAAGAAGCCCTGGGCCGTCGCGGCGGAAAGCACCCGGCCACCCGGGTCTTCCAGGCCCTGCGGCTCGCGGTGAACGCCGAGCTCCTGGCCTTGGAGCGGTTCCTGGAGGCCCTGCCGGACCTCCTCTCCCCCGGGGGCAGGGTGGCGGTGATCGCCTACCACTCCCTGGAGGACCGCCGGGTCAAGCAGGCCCTGCGAGGCTACGCGCCCCAGTGCCGGTGCCCGGCCGAGGCTCTCCGGTGCACCTGCGGCAGCCCGGGGCTCCTGCGGCCCCTGGGCCGCAAGGCCGTCAAGCCCGGCCGGGACGAGATCGAAGCCAATCCCCGGGCGCGTAGCGCCCGGCTCCGGGCCGCCGAGCGGCTGCCGGATCCCGACCGCCCCCGTCGAGGAGGAACGCCATGAGTGTCACCAAGCCCGCACGCGCCCTGGCGCTTCCGGCCCTGCCCTGGATCCTCCCAAGCGCGGGGCGCTGGGGGGTTCGGGTCCTGGCCTTCGCCCTGTGCCTGGCCGCGGCGCTGCTCCTGACCGCCACGCGGCTCGAGATCACCCGGCTCCACTACGACCTCAGCGAGCTTTACGGACACAAGGAGAACCTGGGAGCGGAGGTGGCGCGCCTCAAGGTGGAAGCGGCCACCCTCTCGAGCGCCAAGCGCATCGAGGAGCTGGCGAGGAAGCAGGGCCTGGCATACCCGGACCGGTCGAGCGTCGTCGTCCTCGATGAGTAGCGGGAGGCGCGAGGGCCGAGGGGAACGGGCCGCCCGCTGGCGCATCGCCGCCGTGGGCGGCTGCGTGCTCTCCCTGTTTGCCGTCGCCGCCGCCCGGGCCGTCCACCTCCAGGTCGTGCGGGCCCCCGAGCTCCTGGCCCGGGCGGAGGACCAGCGCCGGCAGCGCCTGGAGCTCGTGCCTCCCCGGGGCACCCTGTTCGACCGCAACGGCAGGGAGCTCGCCAAGAGCGTCCCCGGGTCGAGCGTCTTCGCCGACCCCTCGTGTCTGCTCGGCGCCCCCGAGGACCTGGCCCGCCTGTGCCGGGCCCTGGGACTCGAACCCCGGGAGGCCCGTCGGGCCCTGGAGCGGGGCGGCGCCCGCTTCGCGTGGGTGAAGCGGCGCATCACCCCCCGGGAAGAGGAAGCCGTGCGGGCCCTGGGCATTGCGGGGGTGGGCATCGCCCCCGAGCCCCTGCGCACCTATCCCAAGAAGAGCCTCGCGGGCCAGGTGCTGGGCTTCGTGGGCGTGGACGGCCGGGGGTTGGGGGGGCTCGAATCGCACTTCGACGGGCTCCTGCGGGGCAAGCCCCGTACCGTCCAGGCCGAGCGCGACGCCAAGGGGGTCCTGCTCCTGCCCGCCGCCCCCGACACCACCGAGGGCGGCGGCCGCAGCCTGGTGCTCACCCTGGACGAGACGGTCCAGCACATCGTGGAGGAGGAGCTCCTGCGGGCCGTGGAGCAGAGCCGGGCCCGGGGCGGGGTCGCCGTGGCGATGGACCCGTCCACCGGAGAGATCCTGGCCCTGGCCCAGGTACCCCTCTTCAACCCCAACGCGGTGGCCGAGAGCCGCCCGGAAGACCGCAAGATCTCGGCGGTCGTGGACGTGTACGAGCCGGGGAGCACGCTCAAGGCGCCGTTCCTGGGCATCCTGTTCGACCAGGGGCTCGCCCGGCCCTCGGACGCGGTCTTCTGCGAGAACGGCAAGTGGAGCGTGCACGGGCGCACCATCGGCGACACCCAGCCCCACGGGTGGCTCACGGTGGCCGACGTGCTCAAGGTTTCGAGCAACATCGGAGTGGCCAAGCTCTCGGAAAAGCTCACGCCCCACGCCCTGCACGAGGCGCTGGGCCGCTTCGGGCTCGGGGCGCCCACCCGCGTGGAGCTGGGGGGGGAGTCGGGGGGCATCCTGCCGGCGCCCTCCGGGTGGTCGAAGATCACCCCCAAGACCATCGCCTACGGCCAGGGGATCTCGGCCACCGCGGTCCAGGTGACCTCGGCCTTTGCGGCGCTGGCCAACGAAGGCGTGCGGATGCGCCCGCGCTTGGTGCGGGCCGTGCTGGACGAGACGGGGCGCGAGGCCGAACGGCTCCAGCCCGAGGCCGCGGGCCGGGCCCTGGGCTCCGCCGCCGCCGCCACTTTGGTGGGCCTCCTGGAGCGCACCGTGGTGGCCGAGGGCGGCACCGGCGCCAATGCGGCCGTCCCCGGCTACACCGTAGCCGGAAAGACCGGCACCTCCTGGAAGCCGGACCTGGTCCGGGGGGGATACCTGCGGGACAAGGTGGTGGCGAGCTTTGCCGGGTTCGTCCCCTCCCGGGCTCCCCGGCTCGTCCTCCTGGTGGCGGTGGACGAGCCGAGCCAGGGTTCCCGCTACGGCGGCATGGTGGCGGCCCCTGCGTTCGCCCAGATGGCCCGCCGCATCCTGGGGTACCTCCAGGTGCCCCCGGAAGAGGCTCCCGAACCGGGGGCGCGCGCCGTGGCCCGGAGCAGCCCGCCGGTTCCCCGGCCCGGAACGGACGCGGCGGGGAGAACCCCGGGGCCCCACCGCCCCGAGGGGTCAGCCCCAGGGCTCATGCCCGACGTGCACGGCCTCACCATGCGGGAGGTGCTGCGCCGGCTGGAGGCGGCGGGGGTCGGGCTGCGCCTGAGCCTGCTGGGCTCGGGGGTGGCGGCCACCCAGGAGCCCACCCCCGGCACGCCCCTGGATGGGGGGCAGGCCTGCCGCATCGTTTTCAGGCCCCTGCTGTAGGGGCCGCTTCCCCCCGCCCCTGGCCCCGGTGGCCCGGCCCGGAGGAGTCCGGCGAAGATGCGCCTCTCCCAGCTCCTGAACGGCCTCGCGTCCGAGCGCCTGGACCCCGGCGACCCGGAGATCACGGCGGTGGGGTGCGACTCCCGGGCGGTGATTCCGGGCAGCCTCTTCGCGGCCGTGCGGGGGGTGCGGGCCGACGGCCACGACCACCTGGAGGCGGCGGCTCGGGCGGGGGCGGCGGCGTGCCTGCTCCGGGAGCCGCGCCCCGGCTTCGGAATGGTACGGGTGCGGGTGGCGGATCCGGAGGCGGCCCTGGGGCGCGCCGCGTCGGCCTTCCACGGCCACCCCTCCCGGACCCTGCGGGTGGTGGGGATCACGGGCACCAACGGGAAGACCACCACCGCCTACCTGGTGCAGCACCTCCTGGAAGACGCGGGGGTGCGGGCGGGGCGCCTGGGCACGGTCTCCTACGCCTTTCCCCGAGGGGAGGAGCCCGCGCCGCTCACCACCCCGGACGCCCCGGCCCTTCAGGCGGCCCTGGCGCGCATGCGCGACGAGGGAGCCGGCGCCGTGGTGATGGAGGTGAGCTCCCACGCCCTGGCGCGCCAGCGGGTGGAGGGATGCGCGTTTGCCTGCGGGGTCTTCACCAACCTGAGCCAGGATCACCTGGACTACCACGGGACCATGGACGCCTACTTCGAGGCCAAGCGCTCCTTCTTCACCCGGTACGCCCCCGAGGCGCCCGCGGTGGTGAACGCCGAGGACCCCTGGGGCGCGCAGCTGGCCGCGGAGCTGGGTGCCCGCGCCGTGACCTACGGTCTGGAGACGGGAGACGTGCGCCTGGCGGTGGAGGAGCTCGGGCCCCGGGGGCTCAAGGGCACGGTGCTCTATCCGGGCGGCCGGGCCCCGGTGCGCACGCCGCTCGCGGGCGCCTTCAACGCCCGAAACGCCGCCTGCGCCCTGGCCACGGCCCACGCCCTGGGCCTGGCGCTGCCCCGGGCGGCGCGGGCCCTGGAGCGCGCGCCCCGGGTGCCGGGGCGCCTCGAGCCCGTGGAAGCGTCGCCCGGACAGGAGGTCTTCGTCTTCGTGGACTACGCCCACACCCCCGATGCCCTGGAGCGGGTGCTGGAAGCCGTGCGCGGCGCGGGCCCCCGGCGCCTCCTGTGCGTCTTCGGGTGCGGCGGGGACCGGGACCGGGCCAAGCGGCCCCTCATGGCCGCCGCCGCCGCCCGGGGCAGCGACGCCCTGGTGCTCACGGCCGACAACTCCCGCTCCGAGAGCACCGGGGCCATCCTCGACGCCATCGAGGCCGGGCTCCCCGCCGGGTGGAAGCGGGTGGAGCGCTGGGAGGCCCTGGCCCGGGGCAGCGGGGGCTACGCCCGGGTGCCGGACCGGGCCGAGGCCATCCGGTGGGCCGTCCGGGCCGCCGGCCCCGGCGACGCCGTGCTGATTGCCGGCAAGGGCCACGAGACCACCCAGACCATGGGGGACCGGGTGCTCCCCTTCGACGACCGGGCCGAGGCCCGCGCAGCCCTGGCCGCCCGAGCGGCGGGAGGCACGCCGTGACCTTTCGCCTCGACGAAGTGGCCCGGGCCGTGGAGGGGACCGCCCAGGGGCCGGCGGACCTCGTCTTCGAGGCGGTCTCCACCGACTCGCGCACCCTGACCCCGGGCGCCCTCTTCGTGGCCCTGGCGGGGCCCCGCCACGACGGCCACGACCACCTGGCCCAGGCCGTGGAGCGGGGCGCAGCGGGCGTGGTCCTGCACCGGGGCGAGGCCCCGGCGGGGACCGCCTGCGTGCGGGTGGACGACACCCTCCTGGCCCTGGGGCGGCTGGGCCGCCACGTGCGCCGCAGGCTCGGCCTCAAGGTGCTCGCCGTGACCGGGAGCGTGGGCAAGACCACCACCAAGGAGCTCGCCGCCGCCCTCCTCAAGGAGGCCGGCCGCCGCACCCTCCAGACTCCGGGCAACTGGAACAACCGGGTGGGGCTGCCGCTCACCCTGCTCTCCGCGCGGGGGGACGAGGAGGCGGCCGTCCTGGAGCTCGGCATCAGCGAGCCCGGGGAGATGGCCCACCTGACCGCCATCTGCGAGCCCGACGCCGCCATCGTCACGGCCGTGGCCGAGTGCCACGCCGAGGGTCTGGGGAGCCTCGCGGACATCGCCCGGGAGAAGCTCGCGATCGCCCGGGGCCTCAAGGCCGGCGGCACCCTCGTGCTGCCCCACGGCGACCCGCTCCTGACCCCGCCTGCGCTCCCGGGCCTGCGCACCCTGACCTTCGGGTGGGACGAGGGCGCGGACGTGCGCGGCACCGAGCCGTCGCTCCTTCCCCCGGCCGGCACCCGCTTCCGGGTCGAGGGCCGGGAGTTTCGCCTGGCCCTGCCGGGCCGGCACAACGCCGCCAACGCCCTGGCGGCCCTGGCGGGGGCCCGGGCCCTGGGGGTGGACTGGAGCGGCGCGCCCGAAGCCCTGGCGGCAGTACGCCCCACTCCGCTCCGGGGCGAGGTCCGGGAAACCCCCGGGGGCGTGCACCTCCTGGTGGACTGCTACAACGCCAATCCCCGGGCCGTGGAGGCCGCCCTGGCGACCCTGGGGGAGCTGGCGGGGAGCTCCCGCAAGCTCGCCGTCCTCGGGGAGATGCGGGAGCTCGGCCCCCTGGCCCGGGAGGGCCACGCCCGGGCCGGGCGGGCGGCCGCCGCCCTTCCCGTGGCGGAGCTCCACCTGCTGGGCCCGGCCACCGCCTGGGCCCGGGACGCCGCGGCGGCGGCGGGGCTCCCCCCGGAACGGATCTGGCTCTACGACGACCGCGACGCCGTGGCAGCCTCCCTCTCGCGCCGGCTCCGGCCCGGGGACTGGGTGCTCGTGAAGGGCAGCCGCGCACTGGGGCTCGAGGCGGTGGCAGACGCCCTGACCGGCTGGGAGGGAAGACCGTGATCTACCGGCTGCTCTATGCGTTCCAGGAAACCTACGGGGCGCTCAACGTCTTTCGCTACATCACCTTTCGCACCGTGGTGGGGATGCTGACCGCGCTCGTGCTCGCCCTGCTCCTCGGTCCCCGGGTGATCCGGGTGCTCCGCAGGCTCAAGGTGGGGCAGTCCGTGCGGGACGACGGCCCCCGGTCGCACCTGGCCAAGCAGGGCACGCCCACCATGGGCGGCATCCTGATCCTCCTCTCCCTGGGGGTCGCCACCCTGGCCTGGGCCGACCCCGCCACGCCGGCGGTCTGGATCGTGCTCGGCGTCACCCTGGGCTTCGGCGCCGTGGGGTTCGCCGACGATTACCTGAAAGTGGCCCGCAAGAACCCCAAGGGGGTCTCGGCCCGGGTCAAGTTCTGGTCCCTGGTGGCCATCGCCACGGCCGGGTGCACCGCCCTGTGGCTCCTGCCGGGCTTCGACACCCGGCTGGCGGTTCCCTTCTTCAAGGACCTGCGCCCCGACCTCGGCTGGCTCTACCTGCCCTTTGCCGTCTTCGTGGTGGTGGGCACGGGCAACGCGGTCAACCTCACCGACGGGCTCGACGGGCTCGCCATCGGCCCGGTCATCACGGCGAGCCTGACCTTTGTCATCTTCTCGTACTCTGCCGGCCATGCCCGGATCGCCGAGTACCTCCAGATCCCCTTCGTCTCCGGCGCCGGGGAACTCGCCGTCTTCTGCGCGGCCGTGGCCGGGGCGGCCCTGGGCTTCCTCTGGTACAACGCCTACCCCGCCCAGGTGTTCATGGGCGACGTGGGGGCCCTGGCCCTGGGAGGCGCCCTGGGCATGGTGGCCGTCGTGACCAAGTTCGAGATCGTGCTGGCGCTGGTGGGGGGGGTCTTCGTGCTGGAGACCGCGAGCGTCATGCTCCAGGTGGCCTCCTACAAGATCCGCCGCAAGCGCATCTTCCGCATGGCGCCCATTCACCACCACTTCGAGCTCAAGGGCTGGGCCGAGCCCAAGATCATCGTGCGCTTCTGGATCCTCTCCATCATCCTGGCTCTTCTCGCCCTCTCTACCCTCAAGCTGAGGTGACGATGGAGCTCGCGGGCCGCAGGGCCGTGGTGCTGGGAGCGGGGGTGAGCGGGCGGGCTGCGGCGCGCCTGCTCCGGGCCCGGGCCGCGTGGGTGGACCTCCACGACGACGCCCCCGCGACGCGCCTGCCCCCCGAGGCCGTCGGCCTGGAGGCCCTGGGGGTCCGGCTCCTGGCCGGGGGGCCCGAGCTCGACCCGGGCCGCTACGACCTGGCGGTGGTGAGCCCCGGGATCTCGGCCCAGGCGCCCCGGGTGCGCGCCCTGGCCGAGGCCGGGGTGGAGGTGACCGGGGAGCTGGAGCTCGCGTCGCGGTTCCTCTCGGCTCCCCTGCTCGCGGTGACCGGGACCAACGGCAAGACCACCGTGACCGAGCTCCTGGGGGAGGTGCTGCGGGGGGGTAACGGGCGGGTCTTCACGGGAGGCAACCTGGGCACGCCGCTCGCCGAGGCCGTGGGCCGGGAGTGGGACTTCCTGGCGGTGGAGGTCTCGAGCTTCCAGCTCGAGACCATCCGCACCTTCCGCCCCCGGGTGGCCGTGCTCCTCAACGTCACCGACGACCACTTCGACCGCCACGCCGGCCCGGCCGACTACGCCCGGGCCAAGGGGCGCATCTTCGAGAACCAGGGCGCCGGGGACGCGGCGGTAGTCAACCGGGAGGACCCCGTGGCCTGGGAGGTGGGGCGCCGCGCCCGCTCGGCGGTGCTCCCCTACTCCACCGAGCGGGTCCTGCCCGTGGGGGCGTGGCTCGAAGGGGACGATGCGGTGTTCCTCCTGCCGGGGCGCGACGGGGTGCGGGTGCCCGCCGGCCGCCTGCGGCTCCCCGGCCGGTTCAACCTGGGCAACGCGCTGGCGGCCTGCCTGGCGGCGGCCTGGGTGGGGGCCGACCCTGGGGCGGCCTGGGCCGCGGCCCGGGAGTTCCGACCCCGGCCCCACCGCCTGGAGCTGTTTCTCGAGTCGGGGGGCGTGCGCTTCGTGGACGACTCCAAGGCCACCAACGTGGGTGCGGCGGTGGCAGCCCTGGAGAGCGTGGACCCGCCCGTGGTGTGGGTGGCCGGGGGGGTCGACAAGGGGGGCGACTACGGGCCCCTGGCGGGCCCCCTGGGGCGGGTGGTCCGGGAAGGGATCCTGGTGGGGGCCGCGGCGCCCCGCATGGCGGCGGCCCTGGCCGGGGCCGCGCCCCTGCGCACCGCCCGGGACTGGCCCGAGGCCGTCGGCCTCGCGGTGGCCGCCGCCCGGCCCGGGGACACGGTGCTCCTGGCCCCCGCGTGTTCGAGCTTCGACTTCTTTCGGAGCTACGCCGAGCGGGGCGACGTCTTCCAGCGCTTGTGCCGGGAAGAGACCGCGCGGCGGGGGACCCCGGGCGGAGGGACCCACCATGGATGAGGCCCGCCGCACCGACTGGATCGTCCTGGGGACCGCGCTCCTGCTCACCGGCGTGGGGCTCGTGCTCGTCTACTCCACCTCGTCTCCCCTGGCTTTCGGCCGGGAAGGGGCGGACCCGGCGTCCTACCTCAAGCGGTCGCTCGCCTACGCGGCCGTGGGCGTGACCGGCGCCCTCGTGGCCGCCCGCATCCCGGCGCCGTGGCTGCGCCGGCTCGCCTATCCGGCCCTGGGGCTCGCCACGGTGCTCCTGGTGCTCCCCTGGGTGCCCCCCGTGGGACAGGCCATCAACGGCGCCCACCGGTGGGTGCGCCTGGGCCCCCTGGGCTTCCAGCCCTCCGAGCTGGCGAAGCTCGCCCTGGTCCTCTTCCTGGCCCACAGCCTGGCCAAGCGGGGGGAACGGGTGCGCTCCTTCGGCTACGGGTACCTGCCCCACGTGGTGCTCCCGGCGGTTCCCATCGGGCTGGTGCTCATCGGGCCCGACCTGGGCACGGCGGTGCTCCTGGCCGCCGTGGTCGCGGTGACGGCGTTCGCAGGGGGCGTGCGGCTGCGTCACCTGGCGGCGGGGCTCCTCCCGGTGCTGCCGCTGGTGGCGTACCTCTTGTGGTTCGTCCCCTTTCGGCGGGACCGGATCCTGGCCTTCCTCGACCCCTGGAGTCACGCCCAAGGGGCGGGGTTCCAGCTCGTCCAGAGCCTGCTCGCCTTCGGGGCGGGGGGGGTGTGGGGGGTCGGGCTGGGCGCCGGGCGACAGAAGCTCCACTACCTCCCCGAGGCCCACACGGACTTCATCCTGAGCGTGTGGGCCGAGGAGAGGGGGCTGGTGGGGGTGGCCCTGGTGCTCGCCCTGGTGGCCGTGCTGGTCTGGAGGGGCTACGTCATCGCGTGGCGGCAGGAAGACCCCTTCCGGCGCCACCTGGCCACCGGCATCAGCACCTGGCTCGGGCTCCAGGCGGCCCTTAATGCCCTGGTGGTGACCGGGTGTCTGCCCACCAAGGGCCTGCCCTTTCCCTTCCTCTCCTACGGGGGCACGGGCCTGGTGGTGTGCCTGACGGCCGCGGGGCTCCTGGCCGGGCTCGCCCGGCGGGAGGCGCCGGCGTGAGGCTCCTCATCGCCGGCGGCGGCACGGGCGGCCACCTCTTCCCCGGGGTGGCGGTGGCCGAGGAGCTCCTGGCCCGGGGCCCGGAGCACGCGGTGCTCTTCGCGGGCACGGCCCGCGGCCTGGAGGCCCGGGTGCTGCCCCCCCTGGGGCTGCCCTTCGCCACGGTTCGGGCCGCGGGGCTCGTGGGGGCGGGCCTGGGCAAGGTCTTTCGGGCCCTGGGCCTCCTGGCCCTGGGCCTGGGGGACGCGGCGCAGATCCTGCGCCGGTTCCGGCCCACGGCCTGTCTCGGGGTGGGGGGCTACGTGAGCTTCCCCGTGGTGGCCCTGGCCCGGCTCCGGGGCGTGCCCACGGCGGTGCAGGAGCAAAACGCCTGGCCGGGGGTGGCCAACCGGACACTGGCCCGGGTGGTGCGCCGGGTCTACGCGGGCGACCCGGCGGCCGCGCGCCACCTGCCCCGGGCCAAGACCCGGGTCACCGGAAACCCCCTGCGCCGCAGCGTGGCGACGCCCCTGCCCTACGCCCCTCCAGCGGCCGGGGAGCCGGCCCGGCTGCTGATCCTGGGGGGAAGCCAGGGTGCCCGGTTCCTCAACGAGGTCGTCCCGGCCGCCCTGGCCACCCTGGGCCTCCCGGCGGCGGTCTGGCACCAGGCGGGGCGGGGCAGGGCCGAGGGTGCCGCCCGAGCCTACGGCGAGCGCGAAGGGGTGCGGGTGGTGGAGTTCATCGACGACATGGCCGCAGCCTACGGCTGGGCCCAGCTCGTGATCGCCCGGGCGGGGGCCCTCACCGTGGCAGAGCTCGCGTCCGCCGGCCGCCCCGCGGTGCTCGTGCCCTTCCCCCACGCCGCGGGAGGCCACCAGGAGGCCAACGCCCGGGCGGCCGAGGCCCGGGGCGCCGCGATCACCGTTCTGGAGGCGGGTCTGGCGCCCGAGGCCCTCGCCGGGCGCCTGCGCGGCCTCCTCGGCGGCCCGGCCACGCTCGCCGCCATGGCCGCCGCCGCCGCCGCCAGCGCGCGCCGCGATGCCGCACGCGAGATCGTGGATGATTTGCTGGAGATGGAACGGGGTGAGGGGTGAAGCGTGAAACGTGAGAGGTGACGGGTGATCGGTCGGATCGGTCCGATCGGTCCAATCGGTCCGAGGGTTGATTTCCCACGGGCAACAAACAACGCGCAACAAGCCAACGGAGGCTTCTTTGTATCGCAAAGCGAAGCACGTCCACTTCGTGGGCATCGGGGGCATCGGCATGAGCGGGATCGCCGAGGTGCTCCTCAACCTCGGCTACCGGGTGAGCGGCTCGGATCTCAAGGACTCGCCCCTGATCCGCCGCCTGGCGGAGCGGGGGGCGCGCGTCGCCCTGGGGCACGCGCCCGAGAACCTGGGGGACGCCTCGGTGGTGGTGACCTCGTCGGCGGTCAGGGCCGACAACCCCGAGGTGGCCGAGGCCCACCGGCGGCTCGTCCCGGTGATCCCCCGGGCGGAGATGCTGGCCGAGCTCATGCGGATGAAGTACGCGGTGGCCGTGGCCGGCGCCCACGGCAAGACCACCACCACGTCGCTGGTGGCGGCGGTGCTCTCCGAGGCGGGGCTCGACCCCACGGTGGTCGTCGGGGGGCGCCTGGCGAGCCTGGGGTCGAACGCGAGGCTCGGGCAGGGGGAGTTCCTGGTGGCCGAGGCCGACGAGAGCGACGGGAGCTTCCTGGTGCTCTTTCCCACGGTGGCGGTCGTCACCAACATCGACCGGGAGCACATGGACCACTACGGCACGGAGGAGGCCCTGGAGACCGCGTTCGTGGACTTCGCCAACAAGGTCCCCTTCTACGGCGCGGTGGTGGCGTGCCTGGACGACCCCCGGGTGCAGGCGGTGCTCCCGCGCATCCGCAAGCGCACCGTCACCTACGGCCTCTCCGCCCAGGCCGACGTCTCGGCCCGGCAGGTGCGCCGCGAGGGGGGCGCGTCCCGGTTCCGGGTCTTCCTGCGGGGAGAGCCCCTCCTGGAGGTAGCCCTGGCCCTGCCCGGGGAGCACAACGTGCTCAACGCCCTGGCGGCCGTGGCGGTCGCCACCGAGCTCGACGTGGCCCCGGACGCCACGGCCCGGGCCCTGAGCGGGTTTTCGGGCGTGGACCGGCGCTCCCAGGTGATCGGCGAGGCCGGGGGCGTGCTGGTGATGGACGACTACGCCCACCACCCCTCCGAGGTCCAGGCCACCCTGAAGGGCCTGCGGGAGGCCCACGGGCGCCGGGTGGTGGCCATCTTCCAGCCCCACCGGTATTCGCGCACCCGAGACCTCTTCGAGCGCTTCCTCACGGCCTTCTATGGGGCCGACGTGCTCGTGGTGACCGACATCTACCCGGCCGGGGAGGCCCCCGCGCCCGACGTCACAGCCGCGGCCCTGGTGGCCGGCATCCGCGCCCACGGCCACAAGGACGCGGAGCTCATCCCCGAGCTGGCCCGGGTGCCCGAGCTCCTGGAGCCCCGGCTCCAGGAGGGAGACCTGGTGGTGACCCTGGGTGCGGGAAACGTGTGGCAGGCGGGCGAGGCCCTCCTGCGGCGCCTGCGAGGAGAGTAGAGCGATGGCCAAGACCGCCCTCGAGCTGATCCAGGAACAGGTGCGGGGCCGCGTGGTCCTCAACGCCCCCATGAGCGAGCACACCACCCTGCGGGTGGGCGGGCCCGCGGACCTCCTGATCTTTCCGGCCGACCGGGGGGACCTCCTGGAGCTCCTGGCCTTCGTCCGCGAGCGGGAGCTCCCCTGCTTCCCCCTGGGCAACGGCTCCAACCTGGTGGTGCGCGACGGGGGCATCCGGGGCGCCGTGGTGAGCCTGGCCGAAGGCTTCACCGGCCTGGAGGTCCAGGAGGGGGCCGACGGCAGCCCGCTCCTGCGGGTCGGGGCGGGGCTGTCGCTGCGCCGGCTCGTGCGCTGGACGGTGGACCAGGGGATCGCCGGGTTCGAGGGGCTCACGGGCATTCCCGGTGTGGTCGGCGGGGCCCTGGCCATGAACGCGGGGGCGTGGGGCTCGAGCATCGGGGACCGGGTCCTGGAGCTCGAGGCCGCCGCGCCGGGGGGAAGGACCCAGGTCTTCGGCAGGGAGACCCTGCGGTTCGAGTACCGCTCCCTGAACCTGCCCCCGGGCTACGTCATCCTGAGCGCCCTCCTGCGGGGCGACCAGGCGCCTCCCGAGGAGGTCAAGGCCCGGGCCCAGGAGCTCCACCGTCGGCGCCGAGACACCCAGCCCACCCAGGAGCCCAGCGCCGGGAGCATCTTCAAGAACCCCCCCGGCCGCAGCGCCGGCCAGCTCATCGAGTCCTGCGGGCTCAAGGGCGTGCGGGTGGGCGACGCGGAGGTCTCCCGCGTCCACGCCAACTTCATCATCAACGCGGGCAGGGCCACCGCGGGCCAGGTGGTGGCCCTCATGGGAATGATCCAGGAGCGGGTCTACGTGAAGCACCGCCTGAAGCTCGAGCCCGAGGTGCGGATCGTGGGGGACTGGGAAAAGGGCAAGCTCCGGATCCAGGAGTGAACATGGCACGGACACGCATCGCCGTACTGCTGGGAGGCCGGAGCGCCGAGCGCGAGGTGAGTCTGCGCACCGGCGCGGCCGTGGCGGAGGCCCTCCGGAGGCCGGGCCGCGAGGTGGTGGAGGTGGACGCGGGCCCCGGCCTGGCCCGGATGCTCGAAGAGCTGCGCCCCGACGCCGCGTTCATCGCCCTCCACGGGCGGTGGGGAGAAGACGGGACGGTGCAGGGCCTCCTGGAGATGCTCGGCATCCCCTACACCGGCTCCGGGGTCCTGGCGAGCGCGCTCGCCATGGACAAGGGGATGTCGAAGGTCGTGTTCCGGGCCCTGGGGGTGCCCACCCCCGACTTCCAGGTCCTGGGCCCCGACGCAGGCCTGGAGGACCTGGACCTCGCGCCGCCCCTGGTGGCCAAGCCCGTGCGGGAGGGCTCCACCATCGGCGTCGCCGTGGCCCGGGAGGCCGCCCAGGTCCCGGCGGCCCTGGCCGCGGCCCGGGCCCACGGCACGGAGATCCTGGTGGAGAAGTTCGTAGAGGGGCGGGAGGTCACCCTGGGGGTCCTGGACGGGGAGCCCCTGCCGCTCGTGGAGATCGTGCCGGAAAAGGGGTTCTACGACTACGAGTCCAAGTACACCCCCGGCCGCACCCGCTACCTCTGCCCCGCGCCCCTGGAAGACGACACGGCGCGCGAGGCCGTGGGGGCCGGGTCCGCCGCCTACCGGGCCCTGGGATGTGCCGGAGCGGCCCGGGTGGACCTGATGATCGACGCCTCCGGTCGCCCCTGGGTGCTGGAAGCCAACACCATCCCGGGCATGACCCCCACGAGCCTCCTGCCCAAGGCGGCGGCGGAGGCCGGGATGACGTTTGCCGAGCTGGCCGAGCGCATCCTGGCCGGCGCGGGGCTCAAGGCCTGACGGGGAACGCGATGGAGCGGCTTCGGCCCGTGGCGGCCTTCGCGTGGGTGCTGGGGAGCGTGGCGCTGGCCGCTGTGCTCTACGCGGGGTTTCGCGCGGGGTCGGGCCTCCACCCCTTCGTCCTGGGGTCCGTGGCGGTGGAGGGCGCCCGGCGCACCGCCCCGGAAGAGGTCATCCGGGCTGCCGGGGTGCAGACCGGCATGAGCCTCTTCCAGGTGGAGGTGGCCCAGGTGCGCCAGCTCGTGGAAGCGCTGCCCTGGGTGCGCCGGGCGCGGGTGGTGCGGCAGCTCCCGGGGAGCCTCCTGGTGGAGCTCGAGGAGTGGGAGCCCCGGTGCCTGGTGCGCCTGGACCGGCTCTACTACCTCACGGCCGAGGCCCACGTGGTGCAGGCCCCCCTGGACCAGGGGCTCGACTTCCCGGTGCTCACGGGGCTCACCTGGCCCGACCTGGAAGCCCGGGGGCCGGTGCGGGAGGGACTCCTGGAGCTCCTGGCCCTCCTGGAAGCCGGGGCGCTGGGGGACGAGGCCAGCGAGATCCACGCCGACCCGGAGGAGGGCTTTACCGTCTACACCCCCTCCCGCGGCGGCACCGGCATCCGCCTGGGCCGGGAGGATCTGGAGGAGAAGCTGCGCCGGCTGGAGCGGTTGCGCCGCCACCTGGCCAGGCGGGGGCAGGCGGCCCACAGCGTGGATCTTTCGGCGGAGGACAAGATCGTGGCGCGGCTCCACCCGGGGGACGGGAAGGAGCCCAGGGCCGGGAAGGGAGCCAGGCCGTGAGGGGAAACGCGGAGCTCGTGGTCGGCCTCGACATCGGCACCACCAAGATCTGCGCGGTGGTGGGCGAAGCGGGGCCGGAAGGGGTGCGCATCCTGGGGTACGGCACCCACCCCTCCCGGGGCCTGCGCAAGGGGGTGGTCATCAACATCGAGGCCACCGTGCAGTCCATCAAGAAGGCCGTGGAGGAAGCGGAGCTCATGTCGGATCGGGAGATCCGGCGGGTCTACGCCGGCATCGCCGGAGGCCACATCAAGGGCTTCAACAGCCACGGCGCCATCGCCCTCAAGAACCGGGAGGTGAGTCCCGCCGACGTGCGCCGGGTGATCGACGCGGCCCGGGCGGTGGCCATCCCCATGGACCGGGAGGTCATCCACATCATCCCCCAGGAGTACATCATCGACGACCAGGACGGCATCAAGGAGCCCCTGGGGATGAGCGGGGTGCGGTTCGAGGCCCGGGTGCACATCGTCACCGGGGCGGTGACGAGCGCCCAGAACATCGTCAAGTGCTGCAACCGGGCGGGCCTGGAGGTGGTTGACATCATCCTCGAGCCCCTGGCGAGCGCCGAGGCCGTGCTCACCGACGACGAGCGGGAGCTCGGGGTATGCCTGGTGGACATGGGGGGCGGCACCACCGACATCGCGGTGGTGGGCGGCGGGGCGGTCAAGCACACCTCGGTGCTCGCCCTGGGGGGCAACCACGTGACCAACGACATCGCCGTGGGGCTGCGCACCCCCGCGGGGGAAGCGGAGAAGATCAAGCGCCGCTTCGGGTGCTGCCTGACGAGCCTCGTGGGCAAGGACGAGACCGTGGAGGTGCCCAGCGTGGGCGAGCGGCGGCCCCGGGTGCTCAACCGGCGCATCCTGGCCGAGATCGTGGAGCCCCGCATGGAGGAGCTCTTCGGCCTGGTGCGCCAGGACCTGGAGAAGAGCGGCGTCCAGGACCTGGTGGCCGCCGGGGTGGTGCTCACCGGGGGCGGCTCGAGCCTCATGGGCGCCCCCGACCTGGCGGAGCGGGTCTTCGGGCTCCCCGTGCGGCGCGGCACCCCCCAGGAGCCGGAAGGGCTGGTGGAGGCCCTGCGCGACCCGGCCTACGCCACGGGGGTAGGCCTGGTGCTCTATGCCGCCCGCAAGCGCGACGACCTGCCCCGAGAGCTCGACGCCGACGACGAAAACCTCTTTGCCAAGGTGACCCGGCGCATGAAGGCCTGGTTCAAGGATTTCTTCTGAAACCGCTGTTGGCCGTCGGCGGTTGGCCGTTGGCGAAGAGCCAAGGGCCAACGGCCAGCCGCCAATAGCCAACCGCCCCAAGGAGGTGCCCCATGACGAAGTTTCGCATCGAAGACACGCCGCACTTCAGCGCCACCATCCGGGTCGTCGGGGTCGGCGGGGGGGGCGGCAACGCCGTGAACACCATGGTGGCCTCGGGAATCCCGGGAGTCGACTTCATCGTCGCCAACACCGACGCCCAGGCCCTCAAGACGAGTCTCGCCCCGGTGAAGATCCAGCTCGGGGGGGGCTTCACCCGGGGCCTGGGGGCCGGCGCCAACCCCGAGGTGGGCCGCCAGGCCGCCCTGGAAGACACGGCGGCCATCGCCGACGCCCTCACCGGAGCCGACATGGTCTTCGTGACCGCCGGCATGGGCGGGGGTACGGGCACCGGCGCGAGCCCCATCATCGCCCGCATCGCCCGGGAGTGCGGCGCCCTCACCGTGGGGGTCGTCACCAAGCCCTTCGCCTTCGAGGGCAGGCGACGCCTGCGCCAGGCCAACGACGGCATCGAAGAGCTCAAGGAGGCCGTGGACACCCTCATCACCATCCCCAACGAGCGCCTCCTCTCCATCGCCGGTCGCCACGCCTCCATCGTCGACGCCTTCTCCCTGGTGGACGACGTGCTGCGCCGGGCGGTCAAGGGCATCAGCGACCTCATCACCACCTCGGGCCTCATCAACGTGGACTTCGCCGACGTGCGCACAGTCATGAGCGAGAAGGGCCTGGCCCTCATGGGCACCGGCTTCCACAAGGGCGACAACCGGGCGGTGCTCGCCGCCCAGGACGCCATCTCGAGCCCGCTGCTGGACAACATGAGCATCGAGGGCGCCCGGGGCGTGCTCATCAACATCACCGGCCCCTCCACCATGACGCTGGCCGAGGTCACCGAGGCCGCCACCCTCATCCAGGAGGTCGCCCACGAGGACGCCAACATCATCTTCGGCCAAGTGATCGACGACTCCCTGGACGACGCGGTCCTCGTCACCGTGATCGCCACCGGCTTCGGCCAGGCCAAGGCCGAAGCCCCCCCCCTCGAGGTGGTGCGCCTCACCCGCCCCGAGAAGGAGGCGGCCGTGAACCGCGACGAGCCCACCTTCATCCGCAAGCGCCGGGAGGCCACCTCCGCCGTCGCCGTGACCCGGGTCGTCAACTCCGACGTGGAGCTCGAAGACGAGTACGACGTCCCGACCTTCCTGCGAAGGCAGGCGGACTGAGAGCCCCATGGCCTTCGGTCACCCCGGGGCACGAAGCGGCCGGGCGCCCCCGGTCCGGAGCTAGGCTCCGGCAGCCCGGGCGGCGCAGCGGCCGGCCCCGTAGAGGGCGGCCTTGGGGTCCAGCACCACCCGGACCGGCACCTCCTCCAAGAGGCCCGCCAGCCGCCCCTTGGCGCAAAAGGCCTCGAGGAAGGCCCCCTCCCGGAGTTTCGGGAGGATCTTGGGGGCGATGCCCCCCGCCAGGAATACCCCTGCGGTGGCCAGGGCGGTGAGGGCCAGGTTGCCCGCCGCCGCTCCGTACACCCGCACGAAGAGATCCAGGGCGGCGACGCAGGTGGGGTCTCCTTCCCGCAGCCCTTCCTCCGCGATCACGGCGGCAGGGTCCTGCCGGGCCATCCGCTCCCGCACGCAGGCCCCAGTCCCGCCCCGGCCGCTCTGCTCCAGGAACTCGTGGATGAGGCACAGCCCGGGCCCCGAGAGAACCCGCTCGACGCTCACCCGTCCGAAGCGCGCCCGAAGGAACCGCCAGAGCTCCACCTGGACCTCGTCGGCGGGCGCAAAATCCACGTGGCCCCCCTCCGAGGCCGCCGGCACCCGGCGGCCGCCGCAGCCGTACAGCACCGTCTGGCCCAGCCCGGTACCGGCCGCGAGCAGGGCCTCGTTGCCCTCCGGGTCGGGGCAGCCCCCCTGGAGGAGCGCGAACCGGTCTTCCGGGAGCTCGCCCAGGCCGTGGGCGGTGGCGACCAGATCGTTGATCAGGAGCACCCGCGGCACTCCCAGGGCGGCGAGCTCTTCCTCCGCGACGGTCCAGGGCAGGTTCGGCGCCTGTACCCTGCCCCTCCGGATGGGGCCGGCCACGCCGATGCACGCTCCGGCCAGCCCCGGGGGGTTCTCCCCCAGGAAGCTCTTCACCAGGGCAGCCGCACTCGGGTAGGCTGCGGTGGGCACCGTGGCCTCCCGCACGGGGACGAGGGGGCCGCCTTGCGCGCGGAAGAGGGCCAGGTTCGCCTTGGTGCCGCCGATATCGGCGGCAAGCAGCAGGGTCGGCTCGGGGGCAACCCAGAGCGAGGAGGGCACGTGGGCCGGAAACCGCTCCATGGAATCGGGAACCTCCTGGGGCACGTGCGGGCGGCCTGGCCGCCCCGGGGAGCCCGCACCTTAGCAGAGGAGCGGGCCGGGGCAAAGCGCGACGGCCCTCCCGGGGAGTCCCGGCCGGGGGCAGGAGCTTCCGCCCCGCGCCGAGAAGGGAGAAAGGGGTGATCGCGCGGCTGCGCGCCGTGCTCCGGGCCGGCGGCTATTCCTACCTTCTCTACGTGCCGCCGGAAGGGCCGGGCGGGGGGCCCCGGCCCCTGCTCCTCTTCCTCCACGGCATCGGCGAACGGGGGAGCCACCTGGAAGAAGTGGCCCGCCACGGCCCGCCACGGGAGGTGGAAGCCGGGCGGGACCTGCCCTTCGTGGTCGCCGCGCCCCAGTGCCCCGCCGGTCACTTCTGGTCCCTCCCCCTCCTGGGAGAGCTTCTGGACCACCTCCTGGACGCCCATCCCGTGGACCCGGACCGGGTCTACCTGACGGGGCTGAGCATGGGTGCCCACGCCGCGTGGGCCCTGGGGGTGGCCCAGCCCTGGCGCTTCGCCGCCCTGGCGCCCGTGTGCGGCAGCGGCGACCCGCGAAAGGCCGGGCGCCTGGCCCGGGTGCCCGTGTGGGCCTTCCACGGCACCCAGGACCCCGTGGTCCCCGTGGCGTCCTCCCGCACCATGGTGGCCGCGCTGCGCCGCTGCGGCGGCCAGGCCGAGCTCACCGAGTACCCCGACGCGGGCCACGACGCCTGGACGCGCACCTACGAGGGCGACGCGCTCTACCGGTGGTTCCTGCGCCACTCTCGCCCCCGCGCCCGAACCCCGGCCCCCGCCCAAGGCACACCGCCGGGCGAGGCCCCTGGGTAACCCCTCCACGCACGCCTTCCCAACGGGGCGCCGCGGTCCTCGTGCCTGGGCTGCCCAAGAGGAGCTCACCGTGCCCAGGCCATCGAAGGTCCTCGAAGAACGGCTCACCCTCCACAGCGAGGGACTGCGCCTGGCGGTATTCGCGGCCCGGCCGGCGGACCGCGCCGGACGCCTCCCCGCGGTCGAGATCCACCACGGCGGCGGCGGATACGACACCTTCTACGAGGACCTCGCGATCCTCCTGGCGGAGCGAGGCTTCGTCGGGGTGGCCATGGCCCACCGGGGCAACCCCGGCTCGGAGGGCCGGACGGAGTATGGGAGAGGGGAGGTCGCCGACATCGGCCACCTCTCGGAGGAGCTGTGCCGCCGGGCCGACGTGGACCCGGGCCGGCTGGGAATCGTCGGCTACTCCCGAGGGGCCCACAGCGCCCTCCTGGCCCTCGAGCGCTTCGACTTCTTCCGGGCCGCGGTCCTCTGGAGCCCGCCGGTGGAGATGGAGCGGCACGTGCGCCTCCACCCCTGGATCGCCCAGCTCATCGGCGCCACCCCCGAGGAGGCGCCGGAGCAGTACGCCCTGCGCTCCCCCCTGCCCCGCGCCGGCGAGATCCGTTGCCCGCTCCTCATCCTCCACGGCGAAGAGGACGACGTCGTGCCGCCCGAGCACTCGCTGCTGCTCGCCCGGGAGCTGGAGCGGACCCACAGACCCTTCGAGCTCGAGCTCCTGCCCGGCGAAGGCCACACCTGGTCGGCGGCGGGCTTTGCGGCCGTCTGGGGGCGCACCGTGTCGTTCCTGGAACACCACCTCCTCCCCCGCCGGTGAATCCAGGAACCGGTGGCGGGGCCGCCAGGAAGACCCCGATCGGGTAGCCGGAGGAGGTCTCCCTCCCCGGTGCCCCTGCCGCCAGGTACCGGCGGATCAGCAGAGGGACTCGCCTGTCCTTCGCCTCCCTGGCCAGGCGCGCCACGGGGACATCGTGGTTGCGCCTGTCGCTCCCGTTGACCCTTCCCGCGCCGGAGTGGGATCGGAAACTCCATCAGAAAGGAGCGTCCCGGTCCACCGCCCCAGTTTAGGCCTCGCTTTTCTGCCCCTACGAGCTTGACCGCGTGTGGCGGCCGCGATAGGGGTGACTGCACTGCCGATGCAGCACACCATTCGGTCATCGCAATCGCGCAGATTGATTCCCTCCGACTGGCACATGGAACCTACTGGCCGCAAACCTCCCAGCACCCGCCTACGGTCACCGCTGTGGGGCATTGCGGCCAGCATCTTGCTCGTCGCCGCGATACTCGGCGTTCTGGTGCATTTCGGAGCCCATGACCAGGTACTGCGGCTGCTGAGGTGGTTCGAGGCACAGGGGCCCTGGGCGCCGGTGCTGTTCATCCTGATCATGGCGGCGGTGGTGGTGCTGGTGCTACCGGGTGTGTTGTTTACGACCGGTGCCGGATTCGTGTTCGGCGTCGTGGAGGGCTCCATCTATGTGGTGACGGGGACCACGCTCGGGGCGGTCCTGGCCTTTCTGATCGCCCGCTATCTGTTCGGGCAGCGCGCCCGGCAGTTCGTCGTGGCCCGCGCCAAGCTTCGAGCCGTGAGCGAGGAACTGGCGCCGCACGGCTGGAAGATCGTGCTCTTGACACGTCTGATCCCCTTCTTCCCCAGCAAGGTCTCCAACTACTTCTTCGGGCTGACCCCGTTTTCTTTGCGCGGTTACGCGGGTGGTTCGCTGTTGGGTTTCATTCCCTTCTCGGTCCACAACGTCTATCTCGGCTCGATCGCCGCCGATGTCAGCACGCTCGGCGCGCGCGACGTGGGCCGCACACCGCTGGAATGGGCCCTCTACGGCGCCGGCTTCATTGCCACTGTGATCGCGGTAGTCTACCTCAACCGGGTCGCGCGCCGCGCACTGGCCCGCTATACCGACACCGGCAACAGCGAGGAGAACCTGCCGTGAGCTGGATGAAATGGCTGCCGTGGCGCCTGGTCATTCGGTACGTCGCCCGCAGGCAAGGGTTTCTGGATCCCATCGCCCTGTTGGCAAGGCTGCACAGTTTCGCCCAGCCCTCCGAGGTCGGCGAGCCCATCGAATTGCTGCGTGCGGGAGTGGTCTTCCACGCCCGCGGCCTGATCAACAGCCGCGTCATCCAGCACAACCTGGATTGGGTCTGGCCCTACTGGATCGAGCGTCAGTTCGATCCGTGCGATGCTTCGTTCATCCCCCGCGCCTTCTCCATCACCCATATCAATCTCACCCACCGCAACTGGACCGCGATCGGCTACCCGGATTGCCCAGAACTTCCGATCGTCGATCCCCGCGGGCTGCTGACGCCCATGCTCGATGGCTGGTCGCTGGACGCCTGGCTGCTGGCCAAAGACGGCCGCTGCCTGCTGCCCTCGCGGGCCGCCGATTGCCGGCAGCGGCTAGACCTGAACCCGGGTGTCCGCGTCACCACCGAAACGGAAAGGACCTCTCTGGCCCTGACCAGCAGCGCCTGGGTGCAGCTCGAATCGGGTATCCCGGTGTGCAAGCTGCGTCTGCAAGCACGGTCCGACGCGCAGGCGTGGCTGGTGCTGGCGCTGCGCCCGTACAACCCGGAGGGCATCAGCTTCATTCATCGGGTCCGCCTGTCGAGCGCGCGCACGGCCTGGACGGTAGACGACACCCGGCGCGTCGAGTTCAGCACCGCCGCGACGCGGCATCATGTCGCCGACTATCGCCACGGGGACGTGTACATCCACCTCGAGGACCTGGACGACCAGACCGAAGGCCGCTGCGAGGTGGGCATGGTCACCGCCGCCGCGCTGTTTCCGGTCGAGGCCTGCGACGACACCGAGATCACTGCGAGCATCCCCCTCGCGGCCGTGCCCGGACTGCTCGCCGCCGACGCCTGGAGCACGGCGCAACGCAATCGCTGCACCCTGACCTGTCCGGAGCCGCGTTATCAGTTTCTCTACGACGCCGCGATCGCGTCGCTGATTCTGCACTCTCCCGACGACGTCTACCCCGGCCCCTTCACCTACAAGCGCTTCTGGTTTCGCGACGCCGCCTTCATCATCCATGCGCTGCTCTGCACGGGACTGACGGAGCGCGCCGAGCGCGCGCTGGCGCGCTTCCCGGCGCGCCAGACGGCGCGCGGCTATTTTCGCTCCCAGGAAGGCGAATGGGACGCCAACGGTGAGGTCCTGTGGATCCTGCAGCGGTTCTTCGCCCTGACCGGGCGGCAGCCGTCCCCGGACTGGCACGGGCCCATCCAGCGCGGCGCCCGCTGGATCGCGCGCAAGCGACTCCCCGATGACATGGGTGCGCCGCACGCCGGGTTGTTGCCGGCCGGATTCAGCGCCGAGCATCTGGGTCCGAACGATTATTACTATTGGGACGATTTCTGGGGTATCGCCGGCCTTCGCGCGGCGGCGGCCATGCTCCGGGACCAGGATCCCGGCCGCAGCGAAGCGTTCGTCCGGGCCGCCGACGATTTCGCGGCGGCGGTGGATCGCAGTCTGGCGGGCTGCGCGCAGCGGCTCGGCCGAGCGGCCATGCCCGCTTCGCCCTATCGCCGCCTGGATGCCGGCGCCATCGGCTCGCTGGCTTTCGGATACCCGCTGCAACTGTGCGCCCCGGACGATCCGCGCCTGCTCGACTGCGTGGAGTTCCTGCTCCGCCGCTGCTTCGTGAGCGGCGCGTTCTACCAGGACATGATCCACTCCGGCCTCAACGCCTACCTGACCCTGCACGTCGCTCAGGTGCTGCTGCGCGCCGGCGATCCGCGCCACCTCGACCTGATGGATGCGGTCGCCGCCCTGGCAACTCCGACGGGCCAATGGCCGGAGGCGGTCCATCCGCGCACCGGCGGCGGCTGCATGGGCGACGGCCACCATGTCTGGGCCGCAGCCGAGTGGGCGCTGATGATCCGCAACTGTTTCGTCCGCGAGGAAGGTCAGGGCCTCGTCCTGTGCGGGGGCATTCCCGCGCGTTGGCTGGATCAAGACCTGCCCATCCGCTTCGGGCCGGCACCGACGTCGTTCGGGGCGGTGTCCGTGAACATCACGCCGCGGCCCGGAGAGTCGCCGCGCGTCGAGTGGCAGGGTGACTGGCACGGCGCAGCGCCCGCGGCGCAGGTGCGCCTGCCCGGCTTCGCCCCGGCAAGTGCCCCAGCCGGCATCGACTCGATCGTCCTCGCCAGAAAGGCATCGTGAGGCATGAACATCCTCATGTTCACCAACACCTTCGCTCCCCACGTGGGCGGCGTGGCGCGCTCGGTGAGGGCGTTCGCCGAGGAGTACCGCAGGCGCGGACATCGGGTGCTGGTCGTGGCCCCCGAGTTTCCCGACATGCCGGGGGACGACCTCGACGTGGTGCGAATTCCTGCGATCCAGAACTTCAACGCCAGCGATTTTTCCGTCGCGCTGCCGATCCATCCACAGCTCGGCAGGACGATCGATGCCTTCCGGCCCGACGTCGTGCACTCCCAGCATCCATTCCTGCTGGGCACCACCGCGCTGCGGGTGGCCCGCCACCGGCAACTGCCCTTGGTATTCACCCATCACACCTTGTATGAGCAATACACGCACTACGTTCCCGGCGACTCACCCGCCCTGAGGCGCTTTGCGATCGAGCTCGCCACGCGCTACGCAAACCTCTCCGACCAGGTCTTCGCCCCCAGCGAGAGCATCCAGGCACTGCTGCGCGAGCGCGGTGTGACCACGCCGATCGCCGTGGTGCCCACCGGCGTCCGCGTGGAAGATTTCGCACTGGGCGATGGTCCGGCCTTTCGCAGACAGATGGGCATTCCCGAGGGTGCCTGGGTGGTCGGCCACCTGGGCCGCCTGGCGCCGGAGAAGAACCTGGAGTTTCTGACCCAGGCAGTCGCCGGGTTCGTCCGCCGCAAGAGCCACGCGCATTTTCTGGTGGTCGGCAGCGGCCCTTCCGAAGGGATGATTCGGGACAGCTTCGCCCGGTCCGGCCTGGAGGCACGGCTGCACATTGCCGGCATCCTGAAACAGCAGCCGTTGGCGGACGCCCTGCACGCGATGGATGTCTTCGCCTTCGCATCCACGAGCGAGACCCAGGGCATGGTGCTGACGGAGGCCATGGCGGCCGGCCTGCCGGTCGTGGCGCTGGACGCGGCCGGCGCGCGCGAAGTCGTCGCGGATGGGCGCAACGGCCGCCTCCTGTCGGATGCAACGCCCGCGGCATTCGGCGCCGCTTTGGAGTGGGTGGCCGGCCTGCCCCCAGAGCGACTGCGCGACCTGAAACGTAGCGCACTCGCTACCGCCGAGGCCTTTTCCATGCGGCGATCGGCGGACAAGGCCTTGGCCTGCTTCGAAGCACTGAAGCCCCAAGCGGACATCGACACCCGGAAGGACGAAAGTGGCTGGGAGGACATGCTGAACTTCATGAAGACGGAGTGGGACATCCTGAAGAGTCTGGCCAAAGCGAGCGACGCAGCCTTGGGGGCCCATCTGTTCTCCGACAGGGAAGACCGATGATTCTCCGGTGCCATCCCGCGCCCACGGCCGCGGAGGACGCGGACTGACCCTTGCTCGGCCGAATCGAAACCTTCCTCCGGCGCCTGCGCCGCAACCTCAGCCGCAGTGTCTGGCTGGCGCGCCTTCTCCGGTTGCCCGTGTCGGAGGGGCCGGCGTCCCGGCCGGGACTGATCATGATCCAGATCGATGGGCTCTCGCAGCCGGAGCTCGAGCGCGCGCTGGAACGTGGTGAGCTGCCTTTCCTGCGGCGGTTGATCCACCGCGAGCACTATCAGCTCCACAGCCTCTATTCGGGCCTGCCGTCGACGACGCCCGCGGTCCAGGCCGAGCTCTTCTACGGAATCAAGGGCGCGGTGCCCGCATTTTCCTTCAGAGATCATGAATCGGGCCGCGTCGTGCGGATGTTCGAGCCGGACGCGGCAGCCCGCATCGAGGCGCTGCACGCGGGCAATGGCGACGAGGCCCTGCTCCAG